>RDSB01000001.1:0-300000 GCA_004923195.1 Marinifilum sp. JC120
ACGCAAAAAAGGGTTGAAACTTTCGTTTCAACCCTTTCTCAGTTGCATGGTGCCGAGGGGGGGATTCGAACCCCCACGGAATCTCTTCCACTGCCCCCTCAAGACAGCGTGTCTACCAGTTCCACCACCTCGGCACGAGGTGCACAACATTTCTAAGAACGTCGTGTGAAGAAGTGTTTACGTAAATCTGACGCCCTTGGCAAGATGTTTTTTGTAATAATTTAAAACAAGTTTGTTTTTGTTTTTATCAATGAAATCAATAAGAAATATATGTGCTTCTTTTCTAGAAATACAACTAGAATTATCACCTAAGAATATGCATACTGAAGAATCATATCAAACTCATCATCGTGATAAGCTAGGAGCAAAAATGCGTTCTCGTTTGAAAGAAGTGATCAAGGATGAATATTATGTCTACGGAGTGACTGAAAGTGAATTTGAGTATACAGTAGAACTAATAGATAAGATTGTAACCTTAAGAACAAAAGATTTTGAATTAGAATCAGATAAAATACAAAAAGGCGACCCATTATGTGCTGACGACATTATAGATGACCTTGCTTACTATAAATATGTTGATGAGCAACATTTATGGCAACACGCCTTGATTCGATTGCAAGGTTTAATTGAAGCTGTAATGACTAATGAATTCGCTCGTCTTTCTCCTAGAATACGATTAATTGGCCTTTCAAGTAAAATTAATGCCATTCTTGCAGAAGGATATTCTCTATCCGCCGATGAAAAAAAAGAACTACTTCTCTGGGGTAAGGTCCGAAATGCAATCGCTCATGCCCCACCAGAAAAATATCGTCCAATTGTTCAAAAAGAAGACGTAGTTGAATATCGTGATCTTGTATTAACTCTATATAAGAGATGGAAGGAAGAGAAGAAACAAAAGAAATAGTTAATAGACTTAAAATGCAAAAAGGGCTGAAGCTTTCGCTTCAACCCTTCTTTAGTTGCATGGTGCCGAGGGGGGGATTCGAACCCCCACGGAATCTCTTCCACTGCCCCCTCAAGACAGCGTGTCTACCAGTTCCACCACCTCGGCATGAGGTGTCGTTCTAAGAACGTCTCGTTGAGGAAATACTTAACGCTCTCAAAACATATTTGCAAGATGTTTTTGCAAATAATTGCTCGTAATATTTAGGTTTTTCATTTCGAAGCACCTACTTTTCAGATGGTGCCGAGGGGGGGATTCGAACCCCCACGGAATCTCTTCCACTGCCCCCTCAAGACAGCGTGTCTACCAGTTCCACCACCTCGGCTCTGAAATACGAGCTTATATTTTAAAGAACTTCAGTGAAGTTTTTAAAAACTTACTATTTGGTCTCTTTCGCGTCTTCAGCCTTTGCGGGCTCTTCGAAAGTGACAGCAGGCTTCTTTTCTATAGGAGTGATGATGGTGTCACCTTCAAGCATGACGGACTCATCAGCAATCCTGTTGCCGGAGAGGTAGTTATAAGAGAGAGAAGTTACCAGAAAGATTGCTGCCAGAAATGCAGTGATCTTAGCAAGAACTCCGCCTGCTCCGGTGCTACCGAAAACAGAACCACTTCCTCCGCCGAAGATTACGCCCATGTCTTCTTTACCGCTCTGTAAAAGAACGAAAACGATCAGAAAGACGCAGGCGATAATGTGTACAGTAATTACGAGCGTTTGCAAAGCTTTTTTCCTTTATTTTTTCACCTGGAATAAGGCAGATATTTAAGCCAGTGCGATCTGGCTGAAACTTTCCGCGTCCAAGCTCGCGCCTCCTACCAAGACTCCGTCCACATTGTCAAGTGCAATGATCTGGGCGCAGTTAGCAGGTTTTACGCTTCCGCCATACAAGATACGGATTTCACTAGCTTTTTCAGGAAAAAGCTTTTTCAGCTTTTCTCTAACAAAGCCATGAGCTTCAACGATTTCACCTTCGCCGGCCACTTCACCGGTACCAATGGCCCACACAGGCTCATAGGCAACAACAACGGTTTCGGCTGCGAAGTCGGAAGCTACATTCTTTAAACCAGCTTCGAGCTGTTCGTCAATAACCTTCTGTACTTCCCCGGCTTTTCTTTCATCGATAGTTTCACCGATACACAGGATCATGGACAGGCCGTTTTCAAGGCCGAAAGATACTTTTTCGCCAACCATTTCATCGGTTTCGCCCATAATGGCACGACGTTCGGAGTGACCTGCAAGCGAATAAACGCAGCCTACATCCTTAAGCATTGCGGGAGAAATTTCTCCGGTGAAAGCACCTTCAGCCTTAGGGTAAAGGTTTTCAGCGGAAAGATGACAATCTGCATTTCCTTCCAGCACGGAACCTACGGTCTCCAGAGCGGTGTAAGGAGCGGCAATAACTACTTCGCGGTCAGCGGGAAGTTTGCCTTCGATTTTTGTAAGCAGATCTGCGGCTGTTGCTTTTGCTTCAGCGCGGTTTTTGTACATTTTCCAGTTAGCTGCCATTAATTTTTTCATTAGCTGTTCTCCTTGAGCGCTTTGAATGCGGGAAGTTCTTTACCTTCGAGAAATTCGAGGAATGAACCGCCGCCGGTGGAGATAAAAGTGAACTTATCTTCAAGCTTGGCCTGATGCACAACTGCGTCGGTATCACCGCCGCCAACGATTGTGGTGGCGTCTTCAAGATTTGCCATAGCTTCGCAGACCTTGAGGGAACCCTGCGCGAAAGGTTGTTTTTCGAACAGACCCATGGGACCGTTCCAGACTATTGTCTTGGATCTTTCGATCACTTCGCAGAACTTCTTGGCAGATTCGGGCCCGATATCGAGTAGCATACCATCATCAGGTACACTGTCGCCATCGCAAACACCCTGCGCGGTATCAATATCCTTACCCCAAATAAAGTCAGTGGGCAGGTGCAGAGTGGTGCCGGAACCGGCAGCTTTGTCCATGATTTCTTTAGCAGTATCCACAAGGCTCGCTTCAACAAGAGATTTACCAACAGACTTGCCCTGAGCGAGCAAGAAGGTGTTGGCCATAGCACCGCCGATGATGAAATCATCAACTTTGCCGATCAGGTTGTTGAGGATGCCGAGTTTGGAGGAAACCTTGGCACCACCGGAAACTGCGATGTAAGGTTTGCGGGCATTCTTGAGTGCTTCTCCGAGGTATTCCCATTCCAGCTTGAGCAGGAAACCGGCGCAGCTGTCTTTTGCAGCATAAGGAACGTCAACAACAGAAGCGTTGGCACGATGGGCCACGCCAAAAGCGTCATTAACATAAATATCAGCCAGAGCGGCGAGTTGTTTACCGAAATCGCCACGCTCTTCAGGTGTCTTGGCCTGCTCTTCAGCGTGAAAACGCAAGTTTTCGAGCATCATAACCTGTCCGGGTTTAAGCTCGGCAGCCATTTTTTCCACCTCGGAACCAATGCAGTCAGGCGCAAGGGGGACTTCCATTCCAAGATATTCGCCAAGACGTTTGGCAGCGGGGGCAAGGCTCAAGGAATCTACCCTTTTGCCTTTAGGTTTACCCAGATGGGCCATGACGATAACCGAGGCACCCTTTTCAAGAGCATATTTAAAGGTAGGGACTGCGGCCTTGATGCGGTTGTCGTCAGTGATGGTTTCACCGTCCAGAGGGACGTTGAAATCAACTCTCATCAGCAGTTTCTTACCTGCAATGTCAAGTTGGTCAATGAAGCGCATGATCACTCCGTGGTTAAATCGGTTTGAGTTTACTGACTAAAAATTCAAGTCATACAGGAGGGCATCTTCCCTTGTATCCGGATAGTAATTCTTCCTGACCCCCACCTGCACAAAGCCGAGACTTTCATAAAGTCCGATGGCGGGAATATTGGATTCCTTAACATCCAGAAGCCCTCTTTTCATATCCATCTCCTGGCACCTGCGCATGAGGTCATGCATAAGCGCCCTGCCAATTCCCTTTCTCCTGAACTCCGGGTGTACCCCAAGATTAAGAACTTCCATTTCATCCAGCACGATAGAGTAGGCCAAATAGCCGATCAGCATGCCCTGCTCTTCATATCCAAGGACGAAAAATGCGTTTTTTTCCAGCCCAAGCCGAAACTGTTCTTCCGTCCATTGGTATGCGAAGCAAAGAGACTCAAGTGCCCTGAGCTGAGTTATGTGTTCAGGGCCTAGATCGAAAATTTTCTGAGTACCAGAGGTGACTTCCGCGCTTTTCATAAATAGGTTATCTACCTGTACATGAGTGGAGTGTGTGGGGTCACAATCAAAGTCAACGTGAACTTCATACACGCAATTTCTCTGAATTGAAAGAACACAGCGTTCAAAAACGAAAAGAATTTGTTTAAAAGTGAAAAAAAAGTTCGTTCAAATCGAAGTTGTCGACCGGAACAACCGACCCTTAACAAGTATGGACATTCAAGAAGTCCATCGTCAATCACTGCGCCATCGCTCGGTGATTATACTTGTCTACGACTATGAAGGAAAACTTTTTCTTCAAAAAAGAAGCCCCCGCAAAAAAATATATGCCGGACGCTGGGATGTTTCCGCAAACGCGCACGTCCTTACCGGAGAATCCAATGAAAAAGCCGCTCTACGCGAGCTTGAGCATGAACTGGGTATCCGCAGTTCCGGCCTGAAGCTGATTGAAGAAATCGAAGCCTCATCTGAAACAGGATACGAATTCATTTCCCTTTACGTTCTGGACAAGTTGAGCACATTTCCCGAACTGAACAAGGAAGAAGCTGATTCCGGATTCTTTTATTCTGAAAGTGAACTGGACTGGTTAATCCGTGAATATCGCGAATTACTGGTTCCGTCCCTTGTTTTCCTACATGAACGATCTCTGCTCTTCAAATTCAAATAAATTATTTCTCAGGCAGAATCAGTCTGTTCAATGCTTCGTGAATGCGGGAATTTGTAGCCAGAATTGCGGGTGAATACAAATTGAATTCATCTTGCCCGTATTCAGTAACACGACCCCCGGCCTCTTTTACCAACAACCATCCGGCAGCCATATCCCATGGCTTGAGGGAATTTTCATAATACCCTTCATACCTGCCGCATGCCAGATAAGCGAGATCAAAAGCAGCCGCTCCGGGGCGGCGCACACCTTGCGTGCTGACTAATACTCTGCTCAAAGCATCGGTAATAAAATCCACATGATCTTCAATCGCGTAAGGAAATCCGGTGGCAATCAGGGATTCTTCAAGGGAATCACAATCCGAAACATGAATCGGCTTGCCATTCATGAAAGCTCCCCCACCGTGCACGGCAGTGAATACTTCATTAAGAATAGGCAGATTGACGATCCCCAGAACCACCTGTCCGTTCTCCCATAGAGCTACGGAAGTGGCCACCATGGGTAAGCCGTGGGCAAAGTTGGTGGTTCCATCCAGAGGATCAATAATCCATGTAAGGTCACCAAGTTCAGCATTACCGGAGGTTTCTTCAGCCAGAAAAGATGATCCCGGCAAGATTTCTGCAAGTTTTGCTTTAAGAAAATCCTCAACCGCCAGATCGGTCTCAGTTACGAGATCAATGCGGCCTTTATACTTAATTTTCTTAGGTTTGTTGTAGCTTTCCTTGATTATTTCACCGGCCTCAAGGACGACCGCAGTAGCTTTTTCAAGTAATGATTGCATATATTAATTAATGTAGACTTTTTCAAAGCCTTTATCTTTTTGGAGACTTAGTCCGGTCCCGCGCACAACTGTAGTCAGGGGATCGTTGTCTATTATGACCTTAAGTGAACTCTCGCGATGAATCAGCTCATCCAGACCTTTCAGCAGTGCCCCACCGCCAGCAAGCAGCAAGCCATTATTGGCGATATCGGCTACAAGTTCGGGCTGTGTGCGTTCAAGAGCCACTCGTACTGAGTGCACAATAGCCGCAACAGGATCAGCAATAGCTTCCCTGATATGGGCATCATTAATCTCAATGGCCTTGGGTTTGCCGTCTATGAGATTTCGACCTGAAACAGTCATGGTCAGCGGCTGCGGCAATTCAATTGCAGAGCCGATCTGCATTTTGGCTTTCTCGGCTGTATTTTCACCGACAAGCAGCTTAAATTCGTCCTGCATATAGCGCATAATGGCAAGGTTCATCTCATCCCCGGCAACGCGAACAGACTGGCTGTGAGCCACCGAAGACAGAGTGATGACCGCAACCTCGGTAGTACCGCCACCTATGTCCACAACCATGTTACCTTCAGGCTCATGGATATTCAGCCCCGCACCGATAGCCGCAGCCATGGGTTCTTCAATGAGCCTGACTTCCCGCGCCCCGGCCTGCTGACCGGACTCAATTACCGCCCTTTTTTCAACCTGTGTGATCCCGGTGGGTACGCAAATAATAATTTTGGGTTTAACCAGATTACGACCCTTAATCGCCTTTTTAATGAAAAAGGCGATCATTTTTTTGGTCACTTCAAAATCAGCGATAACACCGTCTTTCATGGGACGGATGGCCTTGATTTTGTCCGGGGTACGGCCAAGGTATTCCTTAGCTTCCTTCCCCACAGCAATCACTGATTCATCCCGGGCATCGAGGGCTACGACAGACGGCTCGTTAAGGATAATTCCATCCTTGGGAGTGTAAAGAAGTGTATTAGCCGTACCAAGGTCCATGGCAAGGTCCTTGCCGAAAAAACTCATTAGTTTAGCCCAGAGCATATAATTAAGGCCTCGTGCTTGAAGCAGTTAGTTGTCGTTGATTAAAACCGGATCATTTTTGGCCGGATTTACTTTCTGCAAGGCAGTGCGTGCTTCCGCAAGTTTGCTTTTCAGAAAGAGATTTTCAAGAAACTGATTTAAATACTCAGATACCATAAATAGAAAATCCTTCAAGTCCTCGTCAATTCGTTTTGAATCTTCATTGGCAAGAACAAGAACCCCACGGGTCTTACGTTGAAAAACAAGAGGCAGGCAGATAACACTCATAAAATCAATGGTTGTTGCACTTGCTCCAAGAAGACTTGAGGCAGCCTGTCCGGCATTATTTTCTTCAATAAAAATCGGCTCATTATTTTTATAAACCCAGCCGACAAGACCGCTTCCAAGCGGGAAGGCCATGGATTTTGGATCACCCTTATGCAGAATGGGTTTGTTCTCCCCTTCCATATAAAAAGATGTCCCTCTCTGATCGATAACAGTGAGGAAAGAATGGGAAAATCCGCTTGTGCTGGCAGTCATGCTCAGTAAATTGTCCAGAAATGAATTCCATTTCGGCTGTCTTTTACGCAGATCATGCAGCAGTTTAAGGGTCATGAAATATTCATTTTTTCTGCCATCTGCATCAGCGGAACGAATGCATGAAAGCATGGAGGTAATCATCTTTCCGAACTGGGAAAGAATCTTTAAATCCTTGGTGCTGAAAGAATAAGTCCGTTTACTGTCAAGACAGATGGCTCCCAAAGACTGGTCCAGCGGAGTGCCCATGAAGGCTTTAACCTTGGAGTCCTCACGCTTCTCATAATAACCGAGAGTTGTTGATCCTTTGCGATCCATATTATTAATGAAAAGCGGCTCGTTTTTACCGATCACAATTCCAGCAAGGCTTTTCTTTTGCAAAGGAGTACCTTTGGGGGAAATGTCATCCCCAAGACTGAAATAAGTGGACAGGGAATATCCGTGCTGTCCGTCCGGTAAAAACAAAACAACACTATGAGCTTCAAAAACATTACAGACGATGCTGAGGATATTAATCAGAATTTCGTTTCTAGGCATGCTCTATTTGGTCCTGCACTCGATAAAATAGTCAATGCTCCGATTGTATGTTTTTTCCTGCTCAGGTGTAAAGTAGCAGGCCGGGAGCTGATCCTTGGCTCGGTGATACTTGATACATTCACAGCAGGCCCCGGCTCGGGAGCATCCGTTATAAGTACAGGGACAATCAACCTTATTACTCTCAATTTTGGCACAGCCGTCTAAACTCATATATTTTATCCTCAAATTAAGTTCTTTAGAAAAGATACGTATCTTATGATATAATCAAATCCGTATCATTCTTATTTGAAAGAGCTTGTGTGGTCAACAGATACCCGGTTTAATACTGTCCCTTTTTCAAAGCGGCTAAAGAGCAACTCTTTACAAATTTAACCTATTTTTTTGCTGAAAACCCGTTTTCTGTCAGAAAATGACAACTATTTTAAAATAAATTTAATTTCTACAATTTATCTAGATAAATTCTGTTGTAATTATTTGCAGTTCGGGATAATCATACCTTAATATAAATAAGGTCTGTCTTGATGACTGCTCGAATAAACAGATCCGTTTATAATCCTACAGCAACATGCAGGGTTTAAATATGTGGCAGGAAGCTTTTTCCAAATATACAGGGGAAGCCTGTAACACGGAAGTCGTAACATCTCAGGATGTTTACGATATGAAGTCTTTGGATGGGTTACGCCTGCATTTGGATCATGTGCACATCAAAAACTGCCTGCTCCGTCCTTATTTTGAACAGCGCAACCAATACCCTCTGGTTGATTCCCGTGAGTTGTTGCCCTCTTTTGAAGTAGACCTCTACGAATACAAAAAACTTCCCGGCTTCAGTATGGTTGCCCTAGAGCGGCCCCTGAATTATTTTCAGGAAATTTTTCAGTTTGATATCCTGCACAGTCCACGATTACTGGACGATACCACCACTGAAGATGCCTGTCCGCTTTTTGAATCAATCGTCAAAGCTAATATTGAAACCTTTGAAAGCAGGCTCCCCAAACGTTCCCACAAAGACTTTATCAATGAATTCGGAAATACTGACATTTCCGCCATTGAAAATTACGACCGAATTCTCCCCCATCTGCTCGAAATTGAAAGAGCGCAGGTAATGGCTCAAGACAACACTGGGAAGTTTTATCTTTCAGGGGTTTTCGGCTCTTTTCCTTCAGACCTCGATACGGAACTGAAGCGGTTCGGTATTAGGATCGGCAAATTTAAACCAGGTGACAATCTGCTTTACGAATATAATCGTTTATTCGTTTACACTTTTCTTATGGAGCTGCACGGGTTCCCCATTGTATCGGAACGGCGTACTTCATCTGCCCTTTTTGCCCGTCGACTGCACAGAATGGGTGAGAAATTCATGGTTCGCGTTCTTGGCCAGTCTGACCGCACAATCACCTCATTGTTTTCACATTCCAAAGCCACCCACTATCCTCGAGTGGAAAAAATCGCATTGGTGCAGGTCAGCAAGGACAACAAAGAAACCATTGCTGAGATGAAAAAAGGCGGTTTTTTTGTAGATGAGAAGAAACGAGTAGTTATCCTGAAGGTGAAATACCGCCAGCATAAGTTCAACCCGGAAAACGTCCGCGAAGACCGCGCTCTTTCTGTTTACCGGCAGGAAGTAATCCATCCCTATACCGGGGAATGCGCGTCCCATTTCAATGTGATTAAAGATGCATCCAGCATGACCATTCTGCTTAATGACATTGTGCGTGGCGAATACACAGGCAACATTGTCTACAAACGCAATGAGCTTATTGAGGATACGGAAACTCATGAGCGAAGACTTAAATTCCTTTTTGCCTGGCTTTCCAAACATCAGCGCAGAATAATCGGCTATTCCGATGAATTTTATTCCGGCGTGGTCAAAGTGTTGGACAGCTATCTGCTGGCACCTGACAATTATGAGCCGTTTAATGAGCTTACGGATCTTTATCAGGAAGTCTGGTCCAAATACAGCTACATTCAGCAGGCCCGCAAACTGAAGGTGCTTGAAGATCTCAGAGAAAGGAAGATTCGGGGTAAAAAAATTGGCTACCTTGAAATGCTTCAAACAATGCATGAGATCATGAATGAACTCAAATTTGAAATAGTCAACTACTTTGACAAGCTGGTTGAAACAGCTTTAAAAATCGGGAACAGAGTTCTCAATGATGCATACTTAAGACGAAAATATATTTCCTGCCCGGAAGAAGAACTAACGCCCTATGGCCTTAATGTAAAAAAATATTATGGTCGTATGGTGGTGGTACTTGATGAATTCAGGTCGATCCGCAAAAGCCGCTCCCTCTATGAAGAAGGAGCCTCAGTAACCGGATTGGTTTAAATTTAATTGCGAAAGCACTCTGAATGATTTGGGTGCTTTCAATTTATATGGAGTAAAAAATTGACTGCACTGCGCACTACCCCCCTGACTGAATGGCACCGTGAAAACGGCGCTAAACTTGTTCCTTTTGCCGGCTTTGAGATGCCTGTCCAATATAAAGGCATTATCGTTGAGCATAAGCATACCCGTGAAAATGTCGGAATCTTCGACATCAGCCACATGGGTGAATTTAAACTTACCGGAAAAGGTGCCAAAGACGGTTTAAACAAACTGGTTACCCAGAATCTGGATACTCTCGCACCGGGCAAATGCCGTTACGGTTTTCTGCCCAACGAAAAAGGCGGCGTCCTTGATGATCTGATCATCTATTGCCTTGCTGAAGACTCTTACATGTTGGTAGTTAACGGCTCCTGCGAAGACGGTGACTTCAACTGGATTGATTCCAGACTTCCTGAAGGCCTGAACTTTGAAAATATTTCTTACGAGACCGCAAAAATTGACCTTCAAGGTCCTTTGGCTCTCGATGTTCTGGAATCCGTTTTCGGACGTGATTTTAAACACCTTAAGTATTTCAACTTTGAAGAAACCGAATTTGACGGCTACAAGCTGATCATCAGCCGTACCGGATACACCGGCGAACTGGGCTACGAATTCTACCTCCCCGCAGACAAAGCCGTTTCCCTGTGGGAAAAACTTGTTGCGGATGAAAAGGTTGAACCCATCGGACTCGGCGCACGCGACACCCTGCGCCTTGAGTGTGGTTATCCCCTCTATGGTCAGGATCTCGATACCGAGCACAATCCCCGTGAAGGCGGCTACAGCTTCTTGCTTTCCGCGGATGCCTACACCGATGTAAAGGAAATCCTTATTCCGTTGACCATCGAAGGCCGCCGCTCTGCCCGTCACGATGACATTGTCATGCTCGATGGCAAAGAAGTTGGTAAAGTTACCAGCGGTTCCTTCTCCCCTACTCTCGGCTATTCTATCGCACTGGCTTACGTTGCCAAAGATGCTGCTGAAGCCGAAAACTTCACCATCAAGGGCGCACGCAAGGACCTGGAGGCTAAGAAGAGCGAGTTACCTTTTTATAAAGAGGGTACTGCCCGTAAGAAACTGGATTAATTTTCAGAGTCTGAAAATGAAATCAACCCCGCTGCTTTTCAAGTGGCGGGGTTTCTTTTTTGTGCAAGGCACATTAGAACTAAGCTATGAACATTATCGCTAAATATCTTTTTATTCCCCTAGTCCTGACAGTGATCAGCTTGAATGCTTTTAATGCCAAGGCCGGATTTGTGCCTTATGGAAGGATATTCAAAGCTGCAAAAGATGAACGGCCGTACATAACTCAAGCCCAAGACAGCAGGTTGCAGCTACAATTGCATAAAGCTCTTCTGCTGAATTGCCCGGAAAGTCTGATCAGTGTTTCAAGCTATGTGTACTCAGGGCATGGATTCATAATCGGCGAAGTTAAAAGTGATGCAGAGCGGGATGCCCTGATAAATTGCGCAAAGGGTGTAAGCAAACTGAACGGAATCAGCTACTTCTTGCCCCAGTCGAAAGCTAATGATGACAACGTATCTTCAGGGCTTGAGATAAAGCTCAAGGGCTTAATTGAACCGGAATACCCATCATCTAAGGTTACTGTAAAAGTGATACAGAATACTGTGGTTATTCTCGGTGTTCTTGAATCTCAAGAACAAGAGTCTGTGTGTAAATCAGTACAGAAAATATCTGGAGCAACTAAAATTATAAATTTTCTTCAGACTCCCCAACAACAAAAGAAACTCAAAAAAAGATTTCGTCCCTTACGTAATTTTTTTAGTGAATAAGTGGGGGCAAGCGGTCAATTAAAAGTAGACTTTCTAAATTTCACAGGCTAAATGCAACTCATTATGTCCAGACTTTAATCATATAAAGACCTTTCGGCTCTTGCGTTGCTCTGCTGTTTTTGCGGCATGAAGCAACTTTTTTGATAATATTCTATGTAAGGATATTAAGGTTTTGTTATGTTTAAAGAACTTATGGACATTAATTCACGTCCCCTGCCTTTTGAATTCTATACAGCATCCGACCTTTGGACCGATGAACACATCGCCACACAGATGCTGAACTACCATTTACACCCCGAAATTGATGCGGCCTCCCGCAATTCATCGTTCATTTCTGAATCATCGGAATGGATAATAACCCGGTTTGATTTGGCATCCGGTAAAAAAGTTGCTGACTTCGGATGCGGTCCCGGTCTGTACACAACTGCTTTTGCGCAAGCCGGAGCAAATGTAACCGGAATAGACTTCTCAACGAATTCTCTTGCTTATGCCCGTAAACAGGCTAGCAACAAGAGTCTTGAAGTCGATTATATCAATGCCGATTATCTGGAATTCAACACAGATCAGCGTTTTGAATTCATCACCATGATCATGTGTGATTTCTGCGCTCTCAGTCCTGCCCAACGCCGAAAGATTCTCCATAAATTCCATAATCTTCTCGATTTAGATGGTTCTGTTCTGCTTGATGTTTTTTCCCTGAGTGCTTTTAAGAACCTCTCGGAAGAACATACTTTTGAACCCAATCTTATGGATGGTTTCTGGTCGGTTGGAGACTACTTTGGATTTATGAACAGATTTAAATATGAATCCGAAAAGGTTGTTCTAGAAAAATATGACATCATTGAGGCTGAACGTACTCGCACAATTTACAACTGGTTGCAGTACTTCTCTCCTGATGATTTGGAAGCAGAATTCCTCCATTGCGGATTCAGCAAAATTGAATTGCTGGGTAACGTGGCCGGAAACAAGTACCAAAACGAAAGCAATGAATTTGCTGTCATTGCTCATAAGTAGCTGAATATATTGAGAGGGACCGTTTTTCTTTAGAAAAACGGTCCCTATTTACTTATAATTTCAAGCAATTATGTCAATTCAGCAATAATAGCTTTATAGACGGCTTAGAAGGTAATTTCCGGCTCATACTAAAGCGCACTATTTCAGTGTGTTACATAAAATAACTCTATGCAGCATTGTTTTCACCAAATAGTGCTGAATTAAATTCTCCTCACATCTTAATATTTATTTAATACTTTAATTATTAATTAAAATTCAGGCACATACAATACAAACGCTTAATTATATCAAACTCCGCATATATTGAATTGTGTCATTCACATCACAAGCAACTTTTTTTTTTCTTCATCCCTCTTGACCGATAGGTTGTTATCCAGATGATTGGAACACCCTCAATTTTCAGGAGCGATGATGAATATTAATCGTAGAGATTTTGTGAAGCTGACGACTGCGGCAGCTGCGGGTATCGCCGCAGTTCCGGCATTCGGCGGACTTGGGCAAGCCTTTGCCAATACTGCCGAGGAACGGGCAAAGCAGCTCAGTCCTAAATGGACACAGCAGACTACATCAGTCTGTGCGTTCTGTTCCGTGGGTTGCGGCCTTTTGGTCAATACTGACCTTGAGACCAAACGCGCAGTAAACGTGGAAGGTAACCCCGACCACCCTATCAACGAAGGTGCGCTCTGTGCCAAGGGTGCGGCATCTATTCAGATGACCGAAAACCCAAAGCGCCCTGGGAAATTCCTGTACCGCGCTCCTTACAGCGGAGAATGGGAAGAGAAGGATTGGAATTTCTGTAAAACACGCATCGCACAGTTGATCAAAAAATCTCGCGATGAAAGCTTTGAAAAGAAAAATGCAAAGGGGCAGGTGGTCAACCGCACCATGGGTATCGCCTCTCTCGGTTCCGCTGCGCTGGATAACGAAGAATGTTATGCCATGCACAGCTTCATGCGTTCACTCGGCCTGGTCTATGTTGAGCACCAGGCTCGTATCTGACACAGCGCAACTGTTGCGGCTCTGGTAGAGTCGTTCGGACGCGGCGCGATGACCAACCACTGGAATGACCTTCAGAACAGTGATTGCATTTTGATAATGGGCAGTAACGCTGCCGAAAACCATCCCATTTCATTCAAATGGGCTGTAAAAGCACAGAAACGCGGTGCCAAGATCATTCATGTGGATCCGCGCTTCACTCGTACTTCCGCACGCTCGGATGCATACATCCCCCTGCGTTCCGGTACTGATATCGCAGTGCTTGGCGGGATGATCAACTATCTCATCAAGAACAAGCGTTACTTCCATAAATATATGGTTGATTACACCAACGCTTCTTTTATTGTTGGTAAAGACTTTGATTTCAAAGACGGCCTGTTCTCCGGCTTTGATTCCAAGACCAATTCCTACGACAAATCCAAGTGGGCATTTGAAGTGGACGACAAGGGCATTCCCAAGCAGGATAAGTCCTTGCAAGATCCCAATTGTGTTTTTCAGATCCTGAAAAAACACTATGCCCGTTATACCCCGGAAAAAGTATCCTCCATTTCCGGTGTATCCGTAAAAGATCTCGAATTACTTTACGACACCTACACCGCCACCGGAAAACCGAACAAGGCCGGAACCATCATGTACGCCATGGGCTGGACCCAGCATAGCGTCGGCGTACAGAATATCCGCGCCATGGCCATGATCCAGCTCATGCTCGGTAACATCGGTATTGCTGGCGGCGGCGTTAACGCCCTGCGTGGGGAATGTAACGTGCAGGGCTCCACTGACTATGCCCTGCTCTATCACATCCTCCCCGGCTATCTGAAAACTCCTCTTGCCGGACAGGATTCCCTTGAACAGTACAACAATACGTACACTCCCAAGAGCAACGATCCTGAATCCGCCAACTGGTGGCAGCACTATCCCAAGTACTCGGCCAGCCTGATCAAGGCCATGTACTCTGAAGATACCCCGGAACAGGGCTATCAGTACCTGCCTCGCCTTGATAACCATAAGGCCAGCCAGTATTCTTGGATTCCGCTCATCGACCGTATGTATGAAGGTAAGTTCAGCGGCAGCCTGATCTGGGGTATGAACCCGGCCTGTTCCAGTTCCGATTCCGTCAAGACCCGTAAGGCTCTGGGCAAACTGGACTGGATGGTCAACGTCAACCTCTTCCAGTGCGAAACAAGCGACTTCTGGAAAGGCCCGGACATGGATCCCAAAAAGATCAAGACCGAGACCTTCTTCATTCCCTGTGCTTCTGCAATCGAGAAAGAAGGTTCCGTATCAAACTCCGGTCGCTGGATGCAGTGGCGTTACAAAGGTCCTGACGCTTTTGGCGATGTAATGACCGACGGCCATTACTTCCATGAAATCTGGGAAGAACTTAAAGCCCTCTATGAAAAAGAAGGTGGTGCGTACCCTGAACCCATCACCCACCTAAGCTTTGACAACATGTGCGAGGAAAATGACCACGGCCACATGGAATTCAGTGCCCGTAAAACAGCTAAACTCTGTAACGGCTGGTTTACCCGCGATGTTGAAGTAAAGGGCAAGAAATTCAAAAAAGGACAACAGGTCCCCAGCTTCGCCTACTTGCAGACAGACGGTTCCACTACCTCCGGTAACTGGCTGTACTGCAACTCTGTCACCGATGATGAAAACAAGAGTATGCGTCACGACGCTTCCCAGACCAAGGAACAGGCCAATATCGGACTCTTCCCGAACTGGACATGGTGCTGGCCTGTAAACCGCCGCATCCTCTATAACCGTGCATCCGTTGATGAAAAGGGACAGCCTTGGGCACCTAAGAAAGCAGTCATCAAATGGAACGGTTCCAAGTGGATCGGTGATGTACCTGATGGTGGCTGGAAGCCCGGTACCCGTCATCCGTTCATCATGCGTAAAAACGGCTTCGGACAGCTCTACGGCCCCGGTCGCGCTGACGGTCCCCTGCCGGAATACTACGAACCGCTTGAGTGTCCGGTAAAGACACATCCTTTCTCCAAAACCCTGCACAACCCCACGGCTGTTCAGATCAAGGGTGAGGAAAAGGCAGTTTGCGATCCGCGCTTCCCGTTCGTCGGCACCACCTACCGCGTCACCGAACACTGGCAGACCGGTTCCATGACCCGCTGGCAAGACTGGCTGGTAGAAGCCGAGCCGCAGATGTTCGTGGAAATCAGTCCTGAACTGGCCAAACTGCGCGGCATTGAAAACGGTGAAAAAGTCACTGTTGAAAGTGTACGTGGCTCGCTCTGGGCAATCGCCATGGTTACCGAGCGTATTCAGCCTTACAACATCAACGGAACCGACGTTCACATGGTCGGTATGCCTTGGCACTACGGCTGGGTAACTCCCATCAACGGCGGCGACTCTGCAAACATCGTAACTCCAAACGTAGGCGATCCGAACACCGGTATCCCCGAATACAAGGCCTTCATGGTCAACATCCGCAAGTGGAAGGAGGGTGATAAATAATGTCCGGTAAAAGCTTCTTTGTAGACCTCACCCTTTGTACCGCCTGTCGTGGTTGTCAGGTTGCCTGCAAGCAGTGGAAAAAACTCCCTGCCGAGCACACTCGTAATGTGGGTTCTCACCAGAACCCGCAGGACCTGTCATCCAAAACAATCCGTCTGGTCCGCTTCAGCGAAGCACGCGACGAAGACGGTAAATTCCGCTGGCTTTTCTTCCCGGAACAGTGTCGTCACTGCATCGAGCCTCCCTGTAAGTACATCGCGAACATGTACAAGCCCGGCTCAGTGGTTCAGGACGAAAAGACCGGGGCAGTCATCATGACTGACAAGGCCGTGCTGCCCAAGGGTAAAGTGGAAGGCTGGGAAATGTGTCCTTACAACGTTCCCCGTCAGGACCCGGAAACTGGTCTCTTCTCCAAATGCGATATGTGCATCGATCGCGTGGAAATGGGCATGCAGCCTGCTTGTGTACAGAGCTGCCCCACCGGAACAATGAACTTCGGTGACCGCGCAGACATGCTTAAGCTGGCTGAAGAAAGGCTTGCGGTAGTCAAAAAGACCAACCCCAACGCCTACCTCGCCGATCCCGAGGATGTGCGCGTGATTTACCTTTGCGAAACCAAGCCTGAGAACTACTTTGATAATGTTGTAGCTTCTGCTGACCAACGCAAAACAATCATGGCAGCAAGAACCCCGTCCAAAACCTCAAGACGCGGATTTCTTACCGCTCTTAAAAATAAAGCCTAGCAGGCAGGAGAAATAAGATGAAAAAATTATTGATCGCATGCCTGTGCTTGATGGGCATTGTGTTTGTCGCCATCGGCGCGGGAGCACAGGAAGATTGGACCGCCCCTGATGATGATCAGGTCATCAACTTCATCAAAGGCAAGAGTCCTCAAGATCACGGTGTGGTATTCAATCATTCGAGCCACGAAAACTACGAATGTGCTGACTGCCACCACAAAATGAAGAAAACAGGCGAGCCGACCAGTTGCGCCACCTGTCATAATAACTTTGAACCGATTCCGGCTAAGGGGTACAAATCCTACTTCAAGGCCATGCACTACAAGCGTAAAGACCTTAAGCGCGCTTCCTGCCTCGGCTGTCACGTAAAGGAATTCGGTAATGACACAGAAATGACCGGATGCGTTAATTCCGCCTGTCACCCCGAAGGAATCAAGTAATAACCTAATATAAAAACAGTCTATTCCTCTAAGAAAGCCCCCCGCCGAAAGGCAGGGGGCTTTTTACTTTTCATACAGCCTAAAAAAACAGACGTTTTAATCTTCCGCAAATCGCTCATCAGATTTTAGGGTCTCGGATTTTTCCGCATTGGTTTCCAGCCATCCGAAACGATCGGCAGGAACTGCATCAAACTTTGTCACGTAAGGCTTGATATCGATCAACGGGGTTCCGTCAAGCACATCCACGCCCCGGATATGCAAAATATTTCCCTCAATGCGGAGTAATTCCACAGTAGACTTACCAATCATATTCGGCCTGCGCGGGGCACGGGTGGAAAAAAGTCCCCGCTCCTCTGTATCCATGAACGGTTTAACCTTCAGCTTGTAACCTTCATTTTTATGAAAATGATACAGCAAGATAATGTGCGAAAAACCTTCAAGGTCCTGTAAACCTTCTTCCAAAGCACCGTGAAGCTCAATCGTCCCTTCAATATCTTTTGCCCCGGAAGGTTGGATAGGCATACCTTCCGGTGTTTCAAAAGGGGAACGGATGTATCCGATAGGATGAAATATTATGGCGTCTTTTTCCGGTAATGGCATAATTCTCTCCGCAATCCGTTAGTTTAGTCTCTCCTGAAGTTGAAGTAGTACTTTAACTTCAGGAGAGACTTTTAATCAATCTATCTTTTCATAATCTCAGCCACCAACTCAGCGCAGCTGGTAAGACTATCGATTTTAATGAATTCTTCAGTAGTGTGAACCTTGCTCATGCCGATGCCCAAGGCCACGGCATTGTACCCTTTTCCATAAAGAATGTTGGCGTCACTGCCGCCGCCGGTAGGTACTCTTTTAGGAGTAGCACCAATATTGTTGCAGGATTTTTCAACTCTTGCCAGCACAGCACTATCATCGGCCACATGGAGAGCGGGATATGAAATTTCATATTCAAACTTGTACTCACCGCCTACTTTCTTAACAGCAGCAGCGCAGCATGCTTCCATATGCTCAAGCTGTTTATTGAGAGATTTATCATGCAATGAGCGAGCTTCAGCTGTCAGAATTGCGGACTCGGCAACAATATTGGTTGCGCTCCCGCCTTCAATATGTCCGAGGTTTGCAGTGGTGCTTTCATCGATACGCAGCAAATTCATATTGGAAACAGCTTCCGCCGCAATCTGGATAGCACTTATTCCTTCTTCCGGCGCAATTCCGGCATGTGCGGATTTTCCAGTGAAGGTCATAGTAATTCCAGCCTTGGCAGGAGCGGCAACAACTATGGTTCCCACATCACCACTGGAATCAAGTACAACAATATCTTTAGCCGGAAGCAAATCAGCATCCATATTCTTTGCGCCGTGCATGCCTGATTCTTCGCAGATGGAAAATACAAAATAGATATCAGGATGCGGGATAGACTCTTCTTCAAGATGCGCCAAAGCTTCGATGGCTATGGCTATCCCGGCTTTGTCATCACCGCCAAGAACAGTCTCCCCGGCACTGCGGACCACATCACCGTCAAGAATCGGTTCAACACCGATGCAGGGCTGGACACAATCCATGTGAGCGGAAAAGGCTATAGGCTCGCCCTCTCCGGTAGCAGGAATATGCACGATGAGGTTCCCGGTATTTCCACCGCTAAGTTCCCCGGCTTTATCTTCGCGGACGTTATAGCCTCGTTTCTCCATTTTTTCACGCAGATAAGCGGCAACATCCTTCTCTTTCAAGGATGGACTGTCAATTCGTACAAGATTTAAAAAAAGCTTAAGAATTCGCTCTTGATTTATCATATTATCTCCAAAAATTTAATTAAATTAAGATTTGCAAAATTATTAGTGAACCATATGCTTGAACTGTGGAATTTTCTACCAAAATATTACCCTGCAACACATTATCATTTTTCATTATTTTTAATTCAACCAAAGAGATAAACGACTTTATACTAAGTAATACTTGCTTAATGCATACTTAATGAATATTATTTAAAGGTATGAAAAGACTTAGGGGAAACATTGAGGGGTCAAAAATGAAACACTTAAATGTATTAGCTTTTGTTTTAATCCTTATTACATTGACTGGCGGACCAACACTTGCTTCAACATTTTCTTTTGGCGGATCTGAATATATCATTTTTCAGTCGAATGGTATAAATTGGAGCGACGCCAAACTTGCAGCAGAATCCGTAGGCGGCCATCTGGCAACTATTACATCTGTTGCCGAGAACAATTTCCTTAAAAGTACAGTATTTCAGGGGCTGGACAAAGCTTACTGGCTTGGAGCTTATCAGACAAATGATGAAAACCGCCAAAACCCGACATCTAACTGGCATTGGGTGACAGGTGAGAATTGGGATTTTACTGATTGGTACGCCTCTGAACCGAACAACCAAAGAATTGATGAAATGTATTTAAGTGCAGATCAGCGCTTCGACTTCCAATGGAATGATGAAGGCTCAGCAATATCTACCATGATCAGCGGGTATGTGGTTGAAAAACCAACAGCACCGACTCCTATCCCCGGTGCTATCTGGCTCCTCGGGGCATCCCTTGTCGCCTTGTTTGGATTCAAAAAGAAATTCGTCAAATAATCATTTTCAAATAAATCAAAAAAATCCCGGCAACCTATCAGGCTGCCGGGATTTTTTTGTTTGAAAGGCTTAGCTGTTAAGCATTACATGCTTTATTCTTTTCAGCTTCGGTCAATTCAATCATCTCGCGTAAAATTTTCAAGGTCTCTTCCGCCTCTTTGGGATCGAGCTTACGCAAAGCAAATCCGGCGTGAACAATGAGATAATCATCGATTTCAACTTCATCGGGTAAGAGCATGAGCGACGCATCAAGGTAGGTCTCGCCCTCACCCACTTTACATTTTGCAACTTGATTTTCAATGGACTTAATTTGAACAGGAATAGCTAAACACATGGAAACACCCCTTCTCGGCGATTACGCCATCTTTTCATAACTGCCGCCGGCAGCAGAAACTTCCTCAAGCACCTTTTCCATCATGAATGGAAGCCGCTCCAGCGTTACATCAGAAACTTCATCATGCATGGTCTCATAATCCTTCGGCTCTACGCCGATAACCACGCATTCAGGACGTCTGTCGCACAACTCACACAGGACCATTGTGTCAAGCAGGTCGGTCTGATGCATTGAATCCTTGAAAGCCAGACTCCTACGCAAATCTTCTCCTGTCAAGCGGTAAACCGAACCCGGTTCGTCATTACCCAGCACCGCATCCACTACAATCAGGAAGTCACATTCCATCATAGGCCCCATAAGCTTTGTGCCTAGAGTGCCTCCGTCCATGACTTCGACGTTGTCGGGAAATGAGTATTGGGTCATCAACTCATTTACCACCTTCACGCCGATACCTTCATCAGTAAAAAGTATGTTTCCCACACCAAGAACTAAAATTTTTTTCTCTTCGGTCATTCAGATGCCTCCGGCGGCTATCCGAGGGCCAGAGGGAAAAACTTTTGCAAAAAGCTATCCACCTCTAGACTCCCCTTTTCAAAACCTTTTAGCGGGCTTCGCTACGGGTCTTCAAATTTTTACAGTCCATTTCTATTCCATCCCTATAGATTTGTGTAGCTCAATTCGGAATGGTAATTCAATAGAAAAATCAAAATATTACGTATAAAAATTAAAAACGGGAACCCGCATTGCGGGTTCCCGTAATATTTCCTTGAAACTTAAACCAACTAAAGGATCTTAAACTTGTGAACTTCGTTGGTCTTTGCGTCGATGACGTGTACACCACAAGCGATGCAGGGGTCATAAGAGTGAACAGTACGCAGAATTTCAACAGGTCTCTTAGGATCTGCGATAGGAGTACCCATGAGGGCTTCCTCAACTGCGGACATCTTGTTCTGGTTACAGCGGGGACCGAGGTTCCAGGTTGAGGGAACAACCAGCTGGAAGTTTTCGATCTTTCCGCCCTTAATCTTAATCCAATGAGACAGGGCTCCGCGAGGTGCGCCAACAAAGCCAACACCTTCTGCTTCATCAGGCATTTCCCATTCAACAGCGAGGTCAGTGTTACCGGAAGCAACATTGTCTTCAAGATTGTTAACCCAGTCAGCCATTTTCTTACCGGCGACAACAGTCTCAATACCACGAGCAGCAGTTCTACCGAGGGTGGAGAACAGAGCTTCAGGCCCAACACCCAAAGTGCCAAGAACGTGATTGACGACAGGAACAACATCTTTGTTTCCACGAGCGTAAGAAACAAGCATCTGTGCCAGCGGACCAACTTCCATGGATTCGCCTTTATAACGGGGAGCCTTCATCCATGAGTAACGATCACGATCTTCATAGTTTGTGTACTTGGGATCAGTTTCGCCTTCATACGGATGCAATGAAGAATCACCATCATACCAACTGTGACTGATGTCTTCCTTGATGGAATCAGGGTTGAAATCCATGACGTTACTGAGGTCACGATTCATGATCACGCCCTGCTCAAGGTAACGACTGTTGACATCAGATTCAACATCAGGGAATTCACCGAAAGTCAGGAAGTTTGTGGTACCGCCGATTCCGGCCCAATCTTTATAATAAGATGCAACCATCAGCAGATCAGGAATATAGCATTCGTTAACAAACGCCATTGTCTCATTATAGAGATCCTTGAATTCCTGAATGCGTTTCGGAGTCAAAGATTCGTAACAGGTCACGCCGCCCACGATGGTGAACTGGGTGTGCGGGTTCTTTGCGCCGAAAACTGCCATTGCGCGTGCAGCTTTAACCTGAAGATGCAGACCTTCAAGATAGTGCGCGGTGGCAATGAGGTTTTCTTCGGGGCGCAGGTAGTACGCATCATGACCGCCGAGAAAGTAAGCATTGGTGAAGATACCGAGCTGGCCGGAATCAACAAACTTTTTCAGCTTTTCCTGCACTGCCTTGAGATCTTCAGGCTTGGTTACGCGTGAAGACTGGCTGTTTGCGATTTTGGCCGCCTTTACAGGGTCAGCCTGAAGCGCGCTTACAACATCAACCCAGTCAAGGGCATGCAGATGATAGAAATGCACGATGTGGTCATGCAGGTATTGAGCACCCAGCACGAGATTACGGATAAGACGCGCATTTTCAGGCAGGTTCTTATCAACACCGACTGCATTATCAACACAGCGGGTGGAAGCCAGTGCGTGGGTATAAGTACATACACCGCAGGAACGCTGGGTAAAATGCTGAGCATCACGAGGATCACGGCCTTTCAGAATAATCTCCAGACCGCGGAAGAGCTGGGAACTACTCCAGACATTACTTACTTTACCATTTTCGACTTCCACTTCGATCTTGAGGTGACCCTCAATTCTGGTAAGCGGATCGACAATCACCGGACCGGTGTAGTTTTTATCAAAAGGGGTCGCCGCTACTGCGGGGCCCGATTTAGCCTTGCAACCAGACATATACAATCCTCCAAATGAATAGAAAGTTGGCTTTAAACTTCTATGTAGTTGACAGTACTAACCCTGCTCGTAGAACGGGCTCATTTCATCCCAGAAATCGGGCTCACTGCAACCGATGCAGGGGTGACCAGCCTCAACAGGCCAGTTGGTCTGATTAAACTTGACTTTCGGACAGTTATTATAGGTGTCCGGTCCCTTACATCCAAGCTCGTACAGGCAGTAGCCTTTCTTGGCTTCTTCGGATGAAAAGGAAGTTGCAAATTCATCATTATCAAAATGCTTAAGTCTCGGGCAGTTGTCATGCACGGACTCACCGTAAAAGAGAGACGGACGACCGATATCGTCAAGCTCGGGAATACCCTTGGTCAAATAATGAACAACGGTACCAACGAAGTTGAATGGGTTGGTCGGGCAACCGGGCAGGTTTACGGTAGTCACGCCGCCGAGAGCATCGGAAACGCCTTTGGCTTTGGAAGGGTTGGGCGCAGCAGCCTGCACACCGCCATAACAGGAACAGGTACCGATACAGATGGTAGCTTTTGCGTTGGGAACAATTTCCTCAACGATTTCAAGCATGGTCTTACCACCTACTTTACCCCATGCTCCATCTTCGATGGTGGGAATGGCTCCTTCAACAACACAGATATAGCCTTCAGGAGAGCTTACTGCTTCGTGCAGTGCTTCTTCAGCGGCATGACCTGCGGCAGCCATGATAGTTTCATGGTAGTCGAGGGAAATGGTGTCGAGAATAAGAGCATCAATGTAAGGAGAAACAGTACGAAGAACAGCTTCTGAGCAGCCTGTGCATTCAGCTGCATGCAGATAAACAACAGAAGGACGCTTTTTCTGAGTCAGGGCTTCCGCTACGGTCGGCGCAAAAGCAGGTCCCATACCCATTACGGCGGCGGTTGTTGCGCAGAACTTCATGAAATCGCGGCGGGAGACGCCATTCTGCTCAAGGCGTTCTTCCGCTCCATCCTTTCCGAGTCCCACAGAGAATTTCATAAAAACCTCCATCCTCTAATTAAAGATCAGTGGGGCTTACCCCCTGACATTGCGGGCTTCGATCCAAGGCCGGAAACGTTCCCGCCCAAAAAAACCGCAATGCATAATAATTTTATCCATCAGGTTCGCTTTATCAATACAAGTCTCACCTTGATACTGCCTCTCATGCGAACGCTAATGTATTGAAAATTCTAATTACTCTTAAATCATTTTACTATGACAGCGTCAACCCCAAATAGAAGATTATTGTTTTTGATGCATATTTCGGTAGATCATAGATAAAAATTGCACTAAGTATCATCATTTTTCAATTCATATGCTCTAAACAACAATCATCACTTACTTCGTTACCTTCAATTGCAAAAGCTTTAACCTTGAAATAATAAACTTGCATTTCTTACATATTTCAAAATCGTAACACACAATAAAAAGGCGCAACTCCAGAAGAGCTGCGCCATACAAAAAAACTTATAAAATCAAACGTTAACCGTTAGTAACGAAATTCCCTTTTATCCTTTCAACAACTTTTTCCTTAATTTCAGCAAATATTTCATCAGGAGTCTGATCTGCATTAATAACAACTATTCGTTCATTATTAAGTGCGGCCCAAGTCAGATATCCTTCGCGTACCCGACCGTGAAAATCAAGAGACTCAGCTTCAAAACGCCCTTCTTCCTGCATCTTATTTTCCTGCAAATTGCGAGTCATGGCTCGCTTCAGGCCAATCTCCGGTTCAATATCAAGCAGGACAGTCAGGTCAGGCCAGTTCCCGGAAACCGCAACATCATTAAGTTCGCGCAGAAGCTTGGGATCAAGACCGCGTCCATAGCCCTGATAAACTATGGTAGAGTCAGCAAAACGGTCAGAAATGATAATCTTTCCGGCATCAACAGCAGGCTTAATCACCTGTCCTACGTGTTGGGCACGGTCAGCAAGATAAAGAAAAAGCTCACATTCGCCTGTAATATCGGTGCTATCCATGTTGAGCAGAATCTTGCGCAGTTCCCTCCCAATGCGGCTGCCTCCCGGCTCAAGAGTAACTTCAACATCGTGGCCGGATTCTTCAAGAAATGTTGTAAGTTTCTTGATCTGGGTCGTTTTACCGGTCCCTTCTATGCCTTCAAAGGTAATGAACATTGAGCCTCCGATTTTTTGAGTTCACACTTGCTTGACGGGTTATCAGGTGATTTTTCCGCCTTGTATAAATATCTCTCCAGAAACCGCTGATACGGAGTCCAGTTACTGTCTGAGCCTTCCAATTTACCTAATTCCGCGAAAATTGTATTCATTTTAGCGTCAATATTATCAGCAAAATGTAGAATAAACGCTTCCGGGGTCTTCGGACGTTTGGGTGCGCCGTATTCATACTCCCCGTGATGCGAAAGGATTAAATGCTTCAAGTGAAGCTTTAACTTTGGATCAAGATCTTTTGCCTTCTGTAAAAACGGCTCCAGAACTTCCACACCGATGTGGATATGACCAAGCAAACGCCCTTCATCAGTATAGTCATTGGTCAAGCCGCCGGAAAGCTCCCATGCCTTGCCGAGATCATGAAAAATTGCAGCAGCAAGTACGACCTGCCTATCCACTTCCGGGTAGTTATCGCAGATGGACATACACAGCCTGACAACAGCCAATGTATGCTCCAGCAAACCGCCCACATATGCATGGTGGACAGTCTTGGCCCCGGTGGCAGTTAATAGCTTGCTATGTATAGTTTCATCCTTGAGTACCCGGCGACAGAATTTTTTCCATGGAATATGAACCATATGCTCGGCAATAAGGTAATCCAAATCCTGCATCATATCTTCGGGCTTTTCTACACTGGAAGGAAGAAAGTCTGTGATATCCAGTCCGGCGACTTCAGGGTCAATGATATTGAGAAATTCCACAGTGAGTTGCGGTTTATCCCGGTACGCCCCGACCAGTCCCCCGGCAACAACAAACATGCCCGCCTCAAGAGACTGAAAAGATTGACTTAAAGGACTCCAGATCTTTGCTTCAACAGCGCCGGAATTATCCTGCAAACGCAGATTCCAGAACGGACCGTTTCGGGATTCACGCAGTTGAGCATCGCCGATAAGGAAGACATCCTTAGCTCTCTCTCCGTTTATAAGATCTTTAATATATGTATATTTTTGTGACACTTCTTGCTATTCCTGAATTGCTTTGATACCTCGCCAACAGGCAACGATTTTTTTTACCCTTATCAACGGCGTTTTATATAACTGCCCGGAATTTGTATTCATAGTCAACCTACAAGAAGACTGTCCAATTATTTTTGAAATGTCCACCGGAGAAAGTTGATGAATATACTTCTGACCAACGACGACGGCATTCAGGCTATCGGCCTGCGCGCACTTTATCACGGCCTGAAAAGAGCCGGGATGAATGTTCAGGTGGTCGCCCCTGTAGCGGAACAATCCGCAGTGGGACACGCCGTATCGCTCTCTTCACCCCTTCGAGTCAAGAAATTTGAAGAAGACGGCTTTACCGGGTTGGGTGTTTACGGGACTCCGGTCGACTGCGTCAAGCTCGGACTGACCACCCTGCTGGAAACAAAACCTGACATCGTGGTCTCCGGGATTAACAGCGGAGCCAATGTAGGCGTTGATATTCTATACTCGGGAACGGTCTCCGCTGCAACTGAGGGCGCGCTCATGGGCTACCCGGCAATGGCGGTTTCGTATGACAGTTTTAAACCGGAAGAATTGACAGATCAGGGAGACTACTGCGCAGAGCTGCTCAAAAAAATCCCTTGGGAGAGCCTTGGTGACAAGACCGTGGTCAATCTGAATTTCCCGGCTGTCCCGGTCAAGGATGCCGGGGGACTGAAAATCTGTCGCCATACTCGTGTCTCATGGCAGGACTGGTATGAAACACGTGAAGACCCGCGCGGACATAAATATTACTGGCTTGACGGGGTGATGCCCAAAGAAAAAATAAGTTCCGGTACAGACCGGGATCTATTGACAAAAGGGCATATCACCATGACTCCGTTGCATTTCGATTTTACTGACCGTGAAGCAATTGTGACACTGGAGCAAAGCTTCGGTGCATAGTTCATGTTCTTTTTAAAGAGTATGTGGACATTTTGTTTCATGATAGGATATATAAAGAATATTTGGAACCAATTTGCGGCAACTGCAACTGAATAAGGGAAGTAAGGCAGGCAAAATAATTTTGTCTGCCCGGTAATAATTTCAGAAAAACTGCCGCGTCATCATTTAAGTATTGTTATCCATTAAGGAGGATTACATGCCACTAGTTTCGCCCAAGGAAATGTTCGAGGGAGCCTATGCCGGCGGCTATGCCATTGGCGCGTTCAATGTGAACAACATGGAGATCATTCAGGGAATCATGGAAGCGGGAAGCGAGGAGAACGCTCCCCTTATCCTTCAGGTTTCCGCCGGAGCTAAAAAATATGCCGGACTGGGCTACATCACAAAATTGATGGAAGCTGCCCTGCTGGAGACAGACCTTCCGGTAGTGCTTCATCTCGACCATGGCGCGAACTTTGAAATCTGCAAGGAAGTAATCGATGGCGGTTTCACATCTGTCATGATCGACGGTTCACATCTTCCTTTTGAAGAAAACATTGCTGAAACCCAAAAAGTAGTTAAATACGCTCACGACAAAGGAGTTTGGGTAGAAGCTGAACTCGGTCGCCTTGCCGGGGTTGAAGAAGATGTTGTTTCCGAAAAAACCATCTACACCGACCCTGACGAAGCAGTGGAATTCGTAGAGCGCACAGGTTGCGACTCCCTTGCTATCGCCATCGGCACCAGTCACGGCGCATACAAATTTACCGGTGAAGCAAAACTCGATTTTGACCGCCTCGATAAAATCAGCTCTTTGATGCCTAACTATCCCATCGTACTGCACGGTGCATCCAGTGTTGTTCCCGAGTTCGTAGCCATGGCTAATGAATTCGGTGCGGATATTGGCGGCGCAAAAGGCGTTCCCGAAGATCTCCTGCGCAAAGCAGCTTCTAAGGCCGTCTGCAAAATCAACATCGACACTGATATCCGTCTTGCAATGACCGCGGTTATCCGCAAATTCATGGCTGAGAACCCCACTGTATTCGACCCGAGGGGCTATCTGGGTGAATCCCGCAAGGCTGTTAAGGAAATGGTTCGCCACAAAATTATCAATGTGCTGGGTTGCTCCAACACCATATAGATATGAATTTTTACAGGCCGTTTTTTAGGGAATTAACGGCCTGTATTAAATAAACCAGGGACCCGCATCTTTGATAGATGCCAAAGGGAAGAATGTCTCAGGGCAAACACACCGCAATCAGGGAAAATCGCGGTTCAGACGTGTTCAGCCCCGGAAATCTTGAATTTAACCGGATCAGCTAAAGGAGCTCTCCGGGTTTCGGGCTTTCTGAGACAGAATAAGGAGAAAACAAGCAATGGCTGTAAAAGTTGGTATTAATGGGTTTGGCAGAATCGGGCGCTACCTCGTCCGCCTGATTCACGACAGTAAGGATTTCGATCTTGTCGCTGTAAACGCTCGTGCATCTAATGAAGACCTCGCTCTTCTTTTCAAGCACGATTCCGTACATGGAACCTTCCATGCTGATGTAGAAGCTAATGATGACGGCTTTACCATCAACGGCAAGCAGATCAAGGTTACCAGATGCGCTCCCGGCGAGTGGCTCTGGAAAGACCTCGGCTGCGACATGGTTGTTGAAACCACAGGAAAATTCCGTGACCGTGCCAGCTGTGAAAAACACATGGCCTGCGGTGCGAAAAAAGTTGTTCTCAGCTCACCCGGCATTGATTCAGATACAACAATCGTCATGGGTGTGAATGATGGTGACCTTACACCGGAACACAATATCATTTCCGGAGCATCCTGCACCACCAACTGTCTTGCGCCTGTTGCCAAAGTCATCAACGATGAGTTCGGCCTTGAACGCGGGCTGATGACCACTGTTCATGCCTATACCATGAGCCAGAGAGTTCTGGATGGTTCCCATAAAGACATCCGCAGAGCACGGGCTTGTGCGGTGAATATGGTTCCCACCACCACTGGCGCGGCCAAGGCCGTAACTATGGTTATTCCTGAACTGGCAGGCAAACTGGACGGCATGTCCATCCGCGTTCCCACACCCAACGTCTCCCTTGTGGACCTTACTTGCGACCTCGGACGCAAAACCACCAAGGAAGAGGTTAACGCAGTGCTCGCCAAAGCTGCCAATGAGCACATGGGCTATACTGAAAAACCCCTTGTCTCCACTGACTATCTTGGCGACACCCACGGCGGTGTTGTTGACGGTCCGCTGACCGAAGTTATGGACGGCAAAATGCTCAAGCTCATCATCTGGTACGACAATGAAGCAAGCTTCACTAATCAGCTCGTCCGTTTGATGAACAAAGTAGCTGGAATGATGTAGAAAATATTCTCATCTGAAAGCATAAATCCCTCTCGACCCGTTGGGTTGAGAGGGATTTTATTTATATCACAGCGGCCTGTATGTGCATCCAATCATAATTCTTTTTCAAGCCTAAACTGTTCCAGCCTTCATCTATCCATATTTCCCACCATTTGTCATATTCCGGCTGTGCAAATATGGCTTTATCGCGTCCCCAAGTTTGCTGGTTGCGGGCTGGATCGTAATCAACCGCAATACCCCAGCTATGCGTTGAGTAACGCGTACCTTTTCTTATTTTACGGACATCCAAACACCCACCCCATTTATCCAGATTTAATTCTTGTATGCGATCATATCCGTAATGTTCAAACACCCTATGCAACACCCGCTCAAGGCTGTCATGAACTTTTTCATGACAAAAAAATGAATTAATGACTTTCTCTGGTTTCCAAGAAAGGATGTGCGGATACGGGAGGTGCAGACGAACTTGATTCTGTCCGACTTTACCATAAAATTTAAAAAGTTCTTTTTCACTTTGTGAAGGCCAATTCATTTGCTGATAAACAGTTCCCTCTCTTGAAGAAAAATGAAATCTAAGCTTACGGTACATAGCATCAGTTTCATCAGTCCAACGACCATTGATAATCACAGGACCGAAAATTCTGCCCATCAGCAATTGCAGATATCCGGAAAGACATTCGCGCCTTGTCCAATGATTCTCAATTTCCGTCAAACTTCGCAAAGCTCCCATAGTCTTTGGTCCAGCAATACCGTCACAAACAAGGCTAAAGCCTTCTTCGTTCAATCTTTTTTGTACAAATCTGACTATCTCCCTATTCATTTCTCCTCCACTATTTAAAGGACAACTAAAAAAGGCTTCATACAGAATTTTGAAAGCAGGAAAACCAAGTCATATTTATACACAAAATAATATCAAAAGAAACCTTATTCATTTAACCAGCAATGAATATCAATAAAAAAGTACCAGCATTTCATCCAAATTGTCATTGACCTGATCAATTAATTAACCTTCTGGATTTGTGTTCTATTTCATAGTACTTAGTATTAATGTTTGCTTCTGACGGCCAACAACTAAAGGCCGATAATAAAAAAACTTACCTTTTTGATTCCCTGCTCTTCTGTTTAATCCTTCTTGGTTTTTGCTACCTTCTTTATAAAGGAACAGAATCTCTTGGTTATAATTGGCAGTGGTTTCGGATTCCAGGATTTATATTCAGCTTCAATGAAGGTAAACTCGTTGCAGGACCTTTGCTGGAAGGATTGGCTGTTACCCTTAAAATTACGGGTTTAAGCTTTATCCTGACCTTTGTAATCGGCTTGGGTACGGCCATTATGCGCTTGTCCAATTCATTTACAGCTAAAGGATTATCCCGCATCTATCTGGAAATAATCCGTAACACCCCGCTGCTCATCCAGCTCTTTTTCATTTATTTTGTTGTTGCTCCCATAATTGGGATTAACGGATTCTGGGCATCAGTTATTGCCCTTAGTCTTTTTGAAGGTGCTTACGCATCTGAAATATTCAGAGCCGGGATAACTTCCATAGATAGAGGCCAGTGGGAAGCGGCCTACAGCCTAGGGGGAGATAAAAAATTCGCCTACCTGAATGTAGTCCTGCCGCAGGCTGTGCCCCGCATAGCTCCTCCTCTTGCTGGGCAGGCCATTGCACTGGTTAAGGATTCTGCTTTGGTCAGCACTGTCGCCATTTACGACCTGACCATGCAGGGGCAGTCCATTATTTCTGAAACATTCCTAACTTTTGAAATTTGGTTTGTTGTTGCAGCCATATACCTTTCCATTACGCTTTTGCTTTCGTGGGTACTGGATACTGCCGCCCGTAGATTCAAGAGCGAATGGTAACCTACAAACAAACTGGAGAAAAAAATGACCTTATGGAGAACAATCACCGTCGGTATCACTACCGCGATTTTGATCATGGGACTTTCTTCCGCAGTCTGGGCCGGAGATGCCAGACAAAATCTTTCGCAAGACAGTGCTCTTGAAAAAGTCCTTAAACGTCAGACTCTCAGAGTTGGATTCTCGACCTTCAAACCGTGGGCAATGAAAGGCAAGAACGGCGAATTCATCGGTTTTGAAATTGATGTGGCCAAAAGACTTGCTTCTGACATGGGAGTGAAAATCCGCTTCATCCCCACCAAATGGGACGGCATCATCCCTGCCCTGCTCACCGGTAAATTCGATATCATAATCGGCGGCATGGGTATCACACCCAAACGTAATCTCAAGGTCAATTTTTCTGATCCTTACGAATTCAGCGGCATGTCCATTGTAGCCAACAAAGACGTGGCTGCGGACAAATCCGCGCTGGCTGATTTTAATAATGCTGACACCCGTGTTTCCGTTCGTCTTGGAACCACCGCGGAAAAAGCAGCGAAAAATTTTCTGCCCAAGGCAAAACTCTTAAAATTCAATGACGAAGCTGCTTCCATTCAGGAACTTCTCAACGGCAAGGCGGCCTGCCTCGTAGCTTCCAATCCCCTGCCCGAAACACTTGTGAAAAAATATCCCGGCAAGCTTTACCTTCCTTTGCAAGCCGACTTTACCAGCGAACCTATCGGTTTTGCTGTACGTAAGGGAGATCCGGATTTCCTGAACTTTCTCAACAACTGGATCAGGGTCTGCAACTCCGAGGGCTGGCTTGAAGCGCGCTACAATTACTGGTTTAAAACCGAAGACTGGAAATCGCAGGTAGAATAATCAGCCCCCTACTTGATTCACCAAACAAGATCCTCTCACGTCAAAAATGTCATGAGAGGATCTTGTCTACACCTTTAAATCGCATATAATTATTTTTTAGAACGACAGTTTTGTCCTTTTTTATTAATCACTTCCGATTTTTTTTACTATAGATTATAATAAAAATGACCAATATTTTAATAACGCTTTTTTGCTCGAGAGCGACAACGCCATCCCTCGAAAAATTAAAAGCGTATATTAACCATCGGAGGTAATGATGAACCTGTTGAGAACTGTCTGCGTAAGCATTGTAACTGCTATCCTGATCATGAGTCTTGCATCGGTAGGCATGGCAAATGACACACGACAAGAACTTTCAAAAGACAGCACCCTTGAAAAAGTCCTCAAACGTAAAGCACTCAGAGTTGGTTTTTCCACTTTCAAACCATGGGCCATGAAAGGCAAAAATGGGGAATTTATCGGCTTTGAAATTGATGTTGCCAAGAGGCTTGCATCCGCTATGGGTGTGAAAATAAGGTTCATCCCCACCAAATGGGATGGGATCATTCCGGCACTGCTGACCGGGAAATTCGATATAATCATTGGCGGAATGGGCATAACCCCGGAACGGAACCTCAAGGTCAATTTTTCTGATCCTTATGAATTCAGCGGCATGTCTATTGTGGCCAATAAAAACGTGGCAACCGGTAAATTAACCCGTGCAGACTATAACAACGCAAAGACCGGCGGGGCCGCACGTCTTGCGGCTTTAGAAGATTTTAATAACCCTAAAATTCGTGTTTCTGTACGCCTTGGCACCACAGCTGAAAAGGCGGCAAAGAACTTCCTGCCAAAGGCAACAATCGTTAAATTTAATGATGAAGCTGCCTCTATTCAGGAATTACTCAATGGCAATGCAGCATGTCTTGTTGCCTCCCATCCCTTACCGGAAACACTTGTTGAAAAATACCCCGGCAAACTTTACCTTCCCCTGAAGTCTGACTTTACTCAGGAACCTATCGGCTTTGCTGTACGTAAAGGAGATCCGGATTTCCTGAACTTTCTCAACAACTGGATCAGGGTTTGTAATTCCGAGGGCTGGCTCGAAGCGCGCTACAATTACTGGTTTAAAACCAATCAATGGAAATCACAGGTTGAATAGTTTCTAATTATGTTTGATTCACAAAAAAAAATCTCCCCCCGTGATGTTTTGCTGCTGGCATGCATCATGGGAGGAGTTATTTTGCTTTTCCACCATCTGGCTCAAGAACTCAATTACAATTGGGATTGGTCCGTCATTCCCGGCTACATCGCACGTTTTGACAGCGGATCAGGGAATTGGAGAGCCGGACTGCTCACTCAGGGATTACTTGTCACCCTGCGCCTTTCATTATGGTCTATCCTGCTGGGGCTGCTGGCCGGAACAGTCATGGGTATGTGGCGGTTAAGCCCACGCCCTCTATTACGCATGATCTCCAGCAGCTATGTGGGCTTGGTTCGCAATATTCCACCACTGGTACTAATCTTCATTTTTTACTTTTTTCTCGGTGACCAGATTATGCAGGTAACCGGAATTACCGAACTTTCATACTCTCTTGATGACAACAGTTCGCCAATACTCACAACATTATTCGGCCCTGTGGAACAACTCCCGGCTTTCCTTTCTGGAGTACTGACCATGGCTCTTTTTGAAGGTGCATACATAACTGAAATTGTCAGGGCAGGAATTGAATCAATTGACAATGAACAATGGGAAGCTTCAGCTGCACTGGGATTCAACAGACGCAATCAACTTATCCACATCATCCTGCCGCAAGCTTTTTCCCGCTCACTGCCGCCGCTGGCTGGTCAGTTTATTTCTACAATTAAAGATTCATCCATTGTTTCAGTTATTTCCATTCAGGAACTAACCTTTGCCGGACAGGAGTTAATGTCCGCAACATACCGAACTTTCGAAATCTGGACATTGGTCATTGTTATGTATTTTATTTTAACTTTTCCCTGTTCCATCGCAGTGCGTGAACTTGAAAAAAGAATGAACAGCCACAAAGATTCTCATCATTGATGAACCAAAACCGCCTGCTCTGGAATACGATCTCCATATGCTTCGTAATTGTCCTGAATAATTGAATTGCCCTGAGTAAAATATAGTTTAATCTCATCAGAAATGTTTAAGAAAGCGTTTACCACCACAGGGTCGAACTGACTTCTGGAACAAGATTTTATCTCTTCCACAATCTTTTCAAATTCAATTGCCTCACGGTATGGGCGGTTACTCGCCATTGCTGAAAGGGTATCGGCAACAGCAATAACTCTTGCGCCAAAAGGGATTTGATCACCTGCAAGTCCTTGCGGGTATCCACCGCCATCATATCGTTCATGATGATGGAGGATAATCCCTGTAATACGATCCAAACCGGAAACGGAAGCAACAGGTTTTACAATATCCGCACCAATAGCTGGATGCTGTTTGACAAGTTCATATTCTGCATCAGTCAACCGACCTTCTTTCTTTAGAATCGAATCAGGAAGCCCTATTTTACCGATATCGTGCAAATGTCCTGCAATATGCAGCAATTCACATTCCCGGTCGTTCATTTTTAACTGCACACCCAAAGCCTGAGCAACAACGGCCACTTCTTCCGAATGTGAACAGGTGTAATGATCTTTGGCATCAATTGCATTTCCCAATGACTCTGCAAATTGATGAACAGTCATACTCGCAACGCTGTTGTCGTGTTCTTTTTTTCTAGTAAAAAAATTTATTATCTTTCTCATAGCTCACCATCAATATTGATATATGAATTAATTGTATTTCTGAGTGGAAACCTATTTTAATCGAAAATGATTGTCAATTCCATTTAAGTTAAACTTTTTAAGTTAAAATATAATGAAATAGAATTCATTTATAAATTTTGAATAAAACAAAAATATTATAAAGAACAACTCAGTAAAATAAGATATATGGTTGAAATGTTATAATTTTCACCAGATCGTAACCTTTAAGACACGGTAAATAATCATTCGGGACATAGATTGCCTTCAACAAAGTCGAGGAGGACTCCTGAATGTCTCTGAAATTAAAACTAATCACTTTTTGCGTTGCGATAGGCCTGATCCCGTTAATTTTGATTGGCACTTTAAGTGTCGATATGGCTTCTAAAGCTCTTTCCCATCAAGCATTCGGACAGCTCGAATCCGTACGTGACTCTAAACAGAAAAACCTTCAAGATTTGGTAAATAAATGGTTCAAAGAAATAAAATTCTTCTCCAACGTAAAAGAAGTCTATAATGCGGTAGGATTAGTTGGTGAATATGCCATGGAATATGAAATTTCCGGTAAACCCATGGATGTAACATCAGATGAATATAATGAAGTTCACCAATACGCAGCAACTTCCTTTATCCCTTTCGTCAAAACTCTCGGCTATGATGATGCCATTCTTATCAACGATTATGGCCGGGTTCTTTTTTCTATTAAAAAAGAAAAAGACCTCGGTGCTGATCTGAAAAAAGGGCAATACAAAAATTCGAATCTTGCCCGGGCATTTAGAAAAGCTGTTAAAGGCGAAATTGTATTTGCAGACTTTGAACCTTACGCCCCCATGGGAGGAACGCCGGTAGCTTTTGTCTGCGCACCGGTTCATTCACATGCCGGGGATATTCAAGGGGTCGTCGCCCTTAGAATCCCACTCACCGAAATCAATTCCATAATGACCCTTCGTTCCGGTATGGGAAAAACAGGTGAATCTTACCTTGTGGGGCCGGACTTTCTGATGCGCTCAGATTCTGAACTTAATCCTGAGTATCGGACCGTTCAAAACTCTTTCAAGAATCAAGCTAAAGGCAAAGTCGATTACGAAGCAGTCCAATTAGCCTTGGAAGATAAAAAGGGCACAGCACTGATGAAAAGTGCAAACGGAGTGGAACAGCTTACAGCATACACTCCCATTAAAATCGGCAAAACAAGCTGGGCACTGATCTCTGAAATTCACAAAGAGGAAGCTTTTCAGGCTGTAACAACTCTCAGAATATTTGCCCTGATAATATCAGTGGTCACGGCGATAATAGTTATATTTGTCACTCTGGTTTTCCTGCGCAGCTCCATTCTCGGCCCTCTTGAAAGAATAGAGAGTTTTGTAACCTCCATTGCCGGAGGAAATTTCAAGTCCACACTGGAAGGAAAATTTAAAAGTGAGATTAAGAACCTTGCTGATGGAATTCAGGTCATGGTCGGGGAACTTAAAAATAAACTAGGATTCTCCCAAGGAATGCTGGACGGTATGACCGTCCCCTGCCTGATCTCAGATACAGATGCCAAAATATCCTACCTGAACCAACCACTCTGCGAACTGCTTGAAAGTGGAAAATCATGCGAAAGCTGGATAGGCCGTCCAGTCAAAGAACTCTTGCAGGCCCCTTCCGGCGAAAAAGGAATACTGACCCGTTGTCTGGAAGAAAAACAACCCATTGTTAATGTCGAACGCTGCTGGAAAACTAAAAAAGAGAACTACCGAGACGTGCGCATAGACGCGGCTCCGCTTTACGACCTTGATAACAAACTCATTGGTGGGTTTGCTGTAATCGTTAATTTAAGTGATATGAAAGCCAAGGAAAAACAAGTCAGCGACCAACACAAGATCATGGTAGAAATTACCGAGAAAGCAAAGATTATTTCCAAATACCTGACCAAAGGCGCATCCGAAATTGAAACACAAGTGGATCAGGTTTCATCCAACACAGAAAAGCAATTTGACCGTATTGAATATTCATCTCAGGCAATCACTGAAATGAACCAGACTCTGCTGAACTCTGTTACCAACGCGGAAAATGCGGCAAAGCAGGCCAAGCAGACCCGCTTGCACGCAGAAGAAGGCATGCTGACCATGACAGAAACAAGTGTTGCTATCGACCAGCTGCAATCCCTCTCTGACACGGTAAAAGAAAACATGCACCGACTCGGTGAACAGAGTCAATCCATCGGCGGCATAATCGGGGTAATCAATGATATCGCCGACCAGACCAACCTCCTGGCCCTGAATGCCGCAATTGAAGCAGCCCGTGCAGGTGAAGCCGGACGCGGATTCGCGGTTGTGGCGGATGAAGTCCGCAAGCTGGCGGAAAAAACGGTGCAATCGACAAGAGAAGTCGAGGACGCAATCAAGAACATCCAAAACTCCGCACAATCCAATATCGAAAACACCGATCAAACAGTGGACGCAGTAGAACATGCCAGCGGACTGGTAGGAAAATCCGTGCAGGCATTTCAGGAAATTTCAAGCATGTCTGTAGATACAGCCACTGAAATTGAAAGAATTGCCCAAGCTACGGACCAGCAATCTGAAGCCCACGACCAGATTCATAAAAGTGTGGAAGACCTCAAAAAACTGGCCGGGAATACCAAGTCCGATATGCAGAAATCCACAGAATCGACTACTTCTCTGGCTAGAACAGCACATGAATTGGAAAAGCTCATAGAACGACTCAGTGATGCTGCCGGCATCTAGCCTTCTACAATTCAGGTAAATTAAAATGCGCCCTGCTCCATCACGGAACAAGGCGCATTTTTTTATCATATATAAAAAACGAACAATTAATACGGTTTCATACTTTCCATTATAGCTTCAAGGCGGCGGGCTTCGCTTGCAAGAATATCCTCATCAAGCTTCTGCTCAGTCACCTTGAAAGGCTCACCAAGCAAAACTTTACAGCGACAAAAAGGCTTGGGCAGTTCAAATCTGTCCCATGACTTTTCAAAGACAATCGGATTGGAGGGATAAGCCCGCATGGGAATGATAGAAGCTCCGGTCTTTTGGGCAATTGCCAGAATTCCAGGCTTGACCTCATGGCGTGGCCCTTTGGGACCATCCATAGTAATCGCTCCGACCTTGCCCTTTTTACGCATAATCCGAGCCACACCGAGCATTGCTTTCAGGCCGCCACGAGTGGATGAACCACGGGCAACATCATAGCCGATACGTTCCAGCACTTCGGTGATGATCTGCCCGTCCTTGCTGTCACTGGCCATGGTCACCAGCGGCATTTTTTCAAGAAAACCAAGACCGATCAGGCTGAACAGTTCATTATGCCACAAAGCCAGCATGAGCGGCTTGCCCTGTTCATGCAGACTCATAACATTATCGTACCCGGTAATATCAAATCGCATGGAACGTATCCACCAACGATACAGAAAAGCAACCTGTGGCGCGAATATGACGGGATCAACCTTTATCTTCATAGCTATGAATTATCCTGAAACTGCATGTTGTAAAGTTTTATGTACAGCGGACATCTTTTCAGAAGTTCCTTGTGACTACCCTTGGAGACAATTTTACCTTTTTCCATAACAACAATCACATCAGCGGACAGCACGGTGGAAAGTCTGTGCGCAATAACAATACTGGTCCTGTCCTTCATGAGGTTTTCAAGGGCCAGTTGCACAATGCGTTCAGCTTCAGTATCAAGGGCACTGGTAGCCTCATCAAGGATAAGCAAGGGCGGGTTCTTGAGCAATGCGCGGGCAATAGTCAAACGCTGTTTCTGCCCACCGGAAAGCCTCACTCCACGCTCGCCGACCATGGTTTCATAACCTTCAGGCAATTTTTCGATAAACTCGTGAGCAAAAGCATTCTTGGCGCTCTGATGGACACTTTCAAGATCTGCGTCCTGACTCACGTAGGCGATATTATCACGCACGGTAGCATTAAAAAGGAAGGTTTCCTGCGAAACCATACCGATATTCAAACGCAGGGACTTCAAGCTGTAGTCACTAACCTGCCTGCCGTTAATCTTAATCACACCCTGCTTGGCATCGTAGAAACGGGGAATCAGATTAACCAAGGTGGTCTTACCCGATCCGCTAGGGCCGACAATAGCGATCTTCTGTCCGGCTTTAACATCAAGATTGATGTTATCCAGCACAGGTGCTTCGGAAGAGGGATAGCTGAAGGTCAGATTTTTAATTTCCAGTTTTTTAAAATCCTGTTCCAGTTCAGTCACACCGCCCTGCTCTACATTTATCTTCGGCGAATCCAGAATTTCAAAGACCCTCTCCGCCCCGGCAAGTGCGCGCTGGATGGCAATATTTGAGGTGTTCATCTTTTTGATGGGATCATAGAGCATGACCAGTGCGGCAATGAATGAAAAGAAAGTTCCCGGTGTGGAATGCCCGTCAATAACCTGTACCCCGCCATACCAAAGCACAAGGCCGATTCCGAAAGCACCTACAATTTCCATGATTCGGGAGGAAAGTTCACTGTTCAGAATCTCTTTAATGGCAATTCTGACCAAGCGGCCGTTTTCCTTTTTAAATCTTCCTGTCTCAATATTTTCGTTGGCAAAAGCCTTAATGACCTTCACTCCACTAAAACTTTCCTGCAACAGAGAGTTGATGTCGGAAATTTTGCTTTGGTTCTTACGGCCCAGCTTACGCAGTTTTCTACCGAAATAGAAAAACGGAAAAATTGCCAACGGCAGCACAAGTACTGCAAAAGCAGCAAGGTAAGGATCACGATAGAAAACCAGCCCGATCAGGCAGATAATAGTGAAGGCCTCACGGATCATCATAATAAAAGAAGGTAGGCTGGCCCGAATCTCAATAACATCGTTCAATATACGGGACATAAGCATGCCCACCTGACTTTCTTCAAAGAAATTCATGGGCAAACAAATGATCTTATGAAAAAGATCATTTCTGAGCTGCTCCAGTACCAATAATCCGGTACTGTTCATCAGGTAGGTCTGTAAAAATCTGAACACACCCTTAATCAGCATGACTGCAACAAAGGCTATGGGCACCATCATAAGTGCCTCGCGATCTTTGTTGATAAATATATCATCCATGGCTGGCTGGATTAGATAAGCAGTTGCGCCGGTTGCGGCTGCAACGATTATCATGGAGACAAAAGAAATAAATATTTTGAACTTATAGGGCCCGAAATATGAAAGACATCTCCTAATGAGATGTTTATTTTTCAGATAGCTGTATTTTCCGCCTTTAGGCAAATTAGACTCCTTTATTGTGGCTGAACGCCGATTGCGCTATTTCCTTACTTCTCATTGGCGGCAATCGCAAGTGTCTATTCTGCATAGATAGATTTAGTCGATAGTTTGTCATTCTTTTCATTAGATTAATCAATTTGACCACAAAACGTTGGCTGTTATCTTAATTCCATTAAAAGGAGAATTTAAATGTCAGTTAAAATAGATTGTAAAGGGTTGCCCTGCCCGCAGCCAGTGATCAAATGCAAAAACGCTATTGAATCCGAGAATCCCGCCAAAATCAAAATCACAGTAGATAACGAGGCGGCCAAAGAAAATGTATCCCGGTTCATGACTACCAAGGGATATGAAGTGAGCGTCAAAGAAAAGGATAATCTTTTCGTGATTAAAGGAAAAAAAGATGTCACTTCTGAATCTCCCGCTGAGTGCGAAGTCTGTCAGGTCATGAACGACGATGAAATCGCTAACGTAGGCAGCAAAACTCTCGTATTCCTGAACAGTGAATTCCTTGGCAGCGGTGATGATAAGCTGGGTGCCAGCCTGATGTTCAATTTTATTTCCACTCTGCCTGAACTTGATGGTTCCCTGTGGCGGATCATCATGGTCAACGGTGCGGTCAAGCTTGCAACTGAAGGTAGCAAGTGCCTTGAGAAGCTTCAGCAGCTTGAAAAAGATGGAGTTTCTATCCTTGTATGTGGAACCTGTCTTGATCATTTCGACCTGCTAAGCAAAAAGCAAGTAGGTGAAACAACAAACATGCTCGACGTAGTCACCAGCATGCAGCTTGCCAGCAAAGTAATTAAAGCTTAAAGATTTGCCTCCGGCGGCTCTCCGAGGTCCAAAGAACCCTTTGGAAAGGGTTCTCTGGACTCTCCTAAACTTTTTAGTATGCTTCGCTACCATTTATGGTTAGCTTTGCTGATAGGAGAGTATTGCCGTATATTAAAATGCATTTTTAACTTTAAATACAAACATGACCGACAAAAAAACTATCAGATTAAATAAATATATTGCTTCCGCAGGGATTTCTTCACGGCGTGGAGCCGACGAACTTGTCCAAAAAGGCAAAGTTACAATCAACGGTAAAACCGCTGACTCTCCCGGAATTCAGGTAGATCCTGAAACAGACATAGTCGAAGTGAGCGGCAAACCTATACAGAATGATCAAAAAGCAGATGATCTTTACATCATGCTGCACAAAACCGTTGAAACAGTGACTACAGCCAGAGATCCGCAAGGCCGAAAAACTATTATGGATCTGCTGCCGTCAGGAATTGTCAAACGCCGTGTCTTTTCCGTAGGAAGACTTGATTTCTACTCTGAAGGAATGCTTTTGATGACCACGGACGGTGAGCTTTGCAACCGCATGACCCATCCCAAATGGCACCTGCCCAAAGTTTATCACGTAACAATTCGTGGTAAACTTTCTGAACGGGAAATGTCCATTATGGAAGCCGGAATGTTCCTTGAAGACGGAGACGAACTACTCGCTCCGGTACAAATTAAAGCCATTAGTAAAGTAGGTGAAACCACCAAATACGAAATGGTTCTTCACCAAGGGATTAACCGTCAGATCAGACGCATGTTTGATGAATACAATAAAACTATCCTGCGCCTGAAAAGAGTCCGTCAGGGCCGCGTGGAACTGGGCGATCTCAAGCCCGGTGAATGGCGCGAACTAAGCGCAAAAGAACTGGCTTTGCTTAAAAAAGATTTGAAGATAAAATAGGAATGCCTCCGGCGGCTTAAACCCTTTTGCAAAAGGGTTTAAGAATCCCAAAACCTTTTAGTAAGGCTTCGCCATTTTTCATGGCAAACCAGCGTAAATTAAAAAGACCCAGATTTGATGATCAAATCTGGGTCTTTTTAATTTTGTACTAATTTTAATCTACTTAATTTGCGTATTGTCTTCCACATCCACACCTTTCGGCGGGATGAACTGGAACATTGAATCATCCACATCAGGATCAATCTCAATGTTGCTCATGGCAACCTCATTACCGTTGCCGTAAAAATCTACCACCAGAATCTTGCTCATCATTTTACGATCGGGATCAATCCATGCGAAAGCCAACACCATACCGGTTTCAGGCTCAAGAGGAAGCAACTTAAGCTTAATCAGCCCGTTGTCGTCACCCTGATTTTCAACCACAAAATCCTCTTCGAGTTTAGCCTGCCCGGAAATGAATTTGATCATGGTTTTAGAATTGAAAAGCTGCTTGGTGCGGTATTTAAGAGCCAATTTGTCTTCAGGAAAATAATCCCAGACAATGGATTCACCCACGATAAGCAGTTCCGGTTCCGGCTTAACTGATTCCCAGCGCAGCAATGAAGGCTGCTTGAAAATAATTTTACCGGAACGGATATCCTGTTCCTTACTTGCGGCATTAGTTAAAGTCTGGGTAAAATCCGCACTGAAAGTTTTAATTGAATCGTATGTTTTCTGAATCTCGGCAGTAAGTTTATCAGCAACCGCTACGGAGCTGAAAGAAAGCAGGACCGAGACAACAAGTATTAAAATCCTGAATCGCATTATTCTCCTCGTGAATTCGGGTTCATCTACAAAAACAGTCTTAACCCTTTTGGATTGATTATGAAAGTACAACCTGTATCACAAATTTCCCGCCGCCTGATTGAAGCCGAGCTGTACGGCGAACTTTATAAAACCATGACCGAACAATTCGGCAAAGAAAAAGCCCTGCAAGTCATAACCGAAAACCTGCAAAAATCGGCCCGCAAGTCCGGCCAAGCATTTGCCGCATCCGTAGATGCGCCGAATCTTGAACATTTCTCAACAGTCGTCGAAATATGGAAGAAAGGTAACGCCATCGAAGTTTCGAATATTTCCATCAACGACAATGAACTGACAGTAAAAGTTAGCCGCTGCCGTTATCAGGAATCATATCGCGAAATGGGGTTATCCGAAGAACTCTGCACCCTGCTCTCCTGTTCCCGTGATGAGCCTTTTGCAAAAGGCTACAGCGACAAGCTAAGCATGGTCCGCGAAACAACACTAGCCGAAGGCGGAGACTGTTGTCCTTTTAAATTTGTTTGGAAATAGCGCAATAATCCGACTTTCAACAAAAGAACCGCAATATTTTCAGAAAATATTGCGGTTCAATTTTATACAAATTTTTCTTGCGAAGCGGCGAAGCCTTAATAAAAGTTTTTGAAGAGTCCAGAGAAACTTTTTTCAAAAAGTTTCTTTGGTCCCCGAAGGGCCGCCGGAGGCTTTCTTAATCTTTAGTAATTAAAACGATACGTGGCTTGCTGCCGTCTTGTGGGCCGAGAATTCCATCCTGCTCCATCTGCTCAATAAAACGAGCAGCACGGTTAAAGCCGATGCGGAACCGACGCTGCAAGAGCGAAATGGAGGCCTTGCCCTGCTCCAGAACAAATTGTACGGCCTCGTTGTAGACGGGGTCATCTGATTCACCGGGCATGCTTCCTGCACCGGGTCCGGATGATCCTGATTCTTTCCAATCGCTGAAATCAAGCTCGAAATCCTGCGGATATTTCTTCTTCCAAAAATCTACTACGCCCTTAATCTCATCATCTTCAACGAGTGCACCATGCAGCCTGCGTAGTTTGGAGCCGCTGGGCTTGAAAAGCATGTCACCGCGTCCGAGCAATTTTTCCGCACCGATCATATCAAGAATGGTACGTGAATCATGCTTGGAGGTAACCTGAAATGAAATACGGGTCGGGAAGTTGGCCTTGATAAGTCCGGTTACAACATCAACCGATGGACGCTGAGTGGCGAGGATAATATGAATCCCGGCAGCACGGGCCAGCTGCGCCAGACGCACAATGCTGATCTCCACATCCTTTCCGGCAGTGAGCATAAGGTCAGCCAACTCGTCAACGATGATGACAAGGTAAGGCATAGGTTCAAGATCTTCCAACTCTTCAGGAAGATCGTCAGCGGACTTAGCAAGCTTTTCATTGTAGCTGGCGATATTACGTACACCAAGACGGGCCATGTTTTCGTAACGCTTGTCCATCTCAAAAACAGCCCACTCAAGCGCGGACTTGGCAAGAGCCATGTCAGTGACCACAGGATGCACAAGATGCGGCAGGCTGGCATATACAGCCAATTCAATACGCTTGGGATCAATAAGCAGCAGCTTAAGTTCTTCAGGCCCGGCCTTGTAGAGCATGGACAGGAGCAAACCGTTCAAGCAAACACTCTTACCGGCCCCGGTAGCCCCTGCAACAAGCAGGTGAGGCATCTTGGCGAGGTCGGCTGAAACAGGCTCTCCCTGAATATCTTTACCGAGTGCCATAGTCAGTGCGGACTTGGACTTGATAAAACAACTGTGCTCGAAAATTTCACGCAGATAAACTGTCTGCCTGTTATCGTTGGGAATCTCAATACCAACTGAATCTTTGCCCGGAATGGGAGCTTCAATACGTACCGCAGTGGCTTTTAAAGCGAGGGCAATGTCATCAGTAAGGTTGGCAATCTTGCTGACTTTCACACCCGGTGCGGGACGGAATTCAAACATGGTTACCACCGGACCGGGGATAACATTCTGAACCTCTCCGTCAATATTGAAATCCTTCAAGCAGACCTTTAAGGCTTCTGTCTTCTCTTCAAGATCCTTGGGATCAAACTGAACCCCGGCAACCTTAGGCTCGGCAAGAAAATCAAGAGCCGGAAAATCCGTACTGGTATCTATCTTTTTAGCTTTGGGCTTCTTGGGCTTGGCTTTAGGTTTATCTTTTTTAACTGGCTTGTCGCCAAAAGGCTTGAGTACGAGAACGTCGCCCTCTTCTTCAACATCAACAGATTCAGGAGTCTCTTCTTCAGCTTCTTTGCGGGCTTTAGCTTCAGCCTTGGCCTTTTTGCGTTCGGCACGTTTGATTTTCTGTTCGGCCTTCATGCGCTTGGCTTTGCGGCCTACTCGTTCCTTGTTCTTGAGCCAAAAATCAGTAAACAGGGAACGAATTCTCTTGCCGATGGCAGCCCAACTGAGATTAAGGGTCAGCTGAATTCCGGCAAGGGTCATGAACATCCAGAAAAGGAATGCCCCCACAGGCTTGAGATATTTGAAAGACCACTTTGAAAGAAGGCCGCCGATAAAGCCGCCTTCATGAATAACAAGGGACTTCTGAAATTGCACCAGCCACGGATGTGAAGACCAAGCCAGCAGACAGACATAAAGCAGAACCAAGCCTATCCAGCGCCACCATGGTTGCCTAAGTGCAGAAAAAAATGAAGCAATACCAAGAAAAAGAAAATAGAAAGGAACCAGCCAAGAGCCGAGGCCTAGAAAATCAACCAGAACCCCGGATGCATATGATCCGACAGGTCCGATCAGATTCTTAACTTTCCAGCTGTCACTGACAGCCTGATTAAGGGTCGGGTCACCGGGATGGTACGAGTACATGCTTATAAAAAGAAATACGGCTAAAAAAATCCAGAACATGCCGGAAATCTCTTTTGCGAATTTTCCGCTTGGCAGTGTCTCATCCTCCGTTTAATCCCGGAAAAGGGCTGGTTAGCGCAGCATCCATCTAACTTAAGATGGATAAGATATTCAATTTTCGGGGAGCCGGAGACTCCCCGAAATTATTAACAAATCAAATTACTTTTCACGACCGAGATATTCGCTGGAACGAGTATCAACCTTAATCTTGTCCCCTTCATTAATGAACAGAGGTACGTTAACGCCCAGACCGGTTTCGAGAGTAGCGGGCTTGGTTGCGTTACTTACGCGGTCACCCTGCACGCCGGGATCGGTCTGAGAAACAACAAGAATTACGGAAGCAGGCAATTCAATACCAATAACATCTCCGTTATAAAGCAGAGCCTTGTTGGTTTCTCCTTCTTTAAGAAACCCACCGGAACCACCGATAACATCAGCAGAAACGTTCATCTGCTCATAAGACTCAAGATCCATAAGGATATAGTCAGTGCCGTCCTTGTAGAGGAACTGCATGTCTTTGCTAGCCATGTCCGGTTTTTTCACTTTTTCACCGGAACGGAAAGTCTGGTCAGTAACACGACCGGTAAACATATTTTTCAGCTTAGTGCGAACAAATGCGCCGCCCTTTCCAGGTTTAAAATGCTGAAATTCAACGATTTCGTAAGGTTTACCATCAATCTCAACTTTAAGTCCGTTTCTAAAATCTTTAGTAGAAATCATATTTCCTCCGAATAAAATATTATTTGCAGGGCCTTAAATGGCGCCTAAAGCGTTACCCCGCTGTCTTCATATTAATAAAAGTGACAGCAGCAGCGGTTTTCTGCGGCTAGAACATCGTCTCTAAAACTAATCAGCTGCCACATGCGAAAACAATGCTTGAACGGCCAAGGCATAGCTCATTATTCCGAATCCGGCAATTACTCCAATGCACTGTTTTCCCATAAAACTTTGCTGGCGAACAGGATCTTCGGTGCGCGCCCAGATATTGCTGATATGAACTTCCACACAGGGAACTTCAATCCACGCAAGGCAATCCGCCAGAGCAAGACTGGTATGGGTGTATGCTCCGGCATTGAAAGCCACTCCGGCAACCCCGTCTTCACGGGCTTTTTCCAGCCTGTCGATCAACGCTCCCTCGGAATTGGACTGAAAGAACTCCAGCTTGATCTCGTCAGCCTTGTCGCCCATGAGGGTTTTGAGATGTTCGGGAATATCTTCAATTTTATCGGAACCATAAATCTCAGGCTGACGCTTGCCCACGTATCCGAGATTCGGCCCGTTCAGGATCAGGAAAGTTTTCATCAAATCCACCTTTCAAGTTCAGGTTCAGGGAAAATATCCTTGTAATGATTGCTTTGCTTGACTAGCCTTAATAAATAAGTGAACAAGGCAGGTTCATGCAACCACGAATAATCAAGGACGATTCCTTATGGATAATACACTTACGTTAATTAAAACTGTTTACGAGATCAATCAGCTTGAGGAATTTGCAGCTCCGCAAATCATTCTGGCCGGACGTTCCAATGTTGGTAAATCCTCGCTGATCAACTGCCTTGCGAGCAGAAAAAAGCTGGCAAAAATCAGTTCCACCCCCGGTAAAACCCGCAGCCTTAACTACTATGAAGTAGATCCTCACGGCTACTTTATTGTTGACCTGCCCGGTTACGGGTACGCACGCTGCTCAAAGACCGAGCGCGCTAAATGGGCTAAGCTCATCGACAACTACCTGATGGACAATGCGTACGTTGCAGCGGCAGCAGTACTGCTGGATAGCCGTCACAATCCACAGCAAAATGATTTGGATCTCATTTCATATTTCCAACACTGCAATATTCCCATTATTCCGATCATGACCAAGGCGGATAAAGCCAAGCAGAAGGACCGTTCCAAGATCCAAAACAAATGGGAAGAAATCCTCAAGGTCAAGCCGATCTGCGTTTCCAGTAAAACCGGCATGAACCGCACCAGGCTCTGGAACCTGCTGGATGTTACCGCAATTCCTGAGTTAGCATATACGGAAGAAGAAAACGAAGCGGAATAAACAATTCAGAAAATTTATATCAAGGGCATTTCATCAAATGATGAAATGCCCTTTTTTATTAACTAGTTTTGAACTTGGTAATATACTTGCCGAAATGCTCAGGCACAAAGACCCAAGCAATCCTTCCCAGCGCAAGGGAACTGATAAAAATATTACCGAACCATGCGGCAATAATTGGCGGCATAGCCCCGCTATCCCCCGCTGAGGCACCAACCATGAACAGCGCGTAGTAGGCAAAAATCAAACCTAATCCAAGCCCAATATTCAGGTAAACATTCTCAGAAATAGTGACCAATGCCAACGAAACAAGAGCCATGGTCAAAAGGGAAAAAGCATAGGCCCACTTAGAATGCCATGCGGTAATCAGACGGTCTACATTGGAGCCGGAAAGCTTAAGCTGCTCGATAACCTGATCCAGTTGCCATAGCGGTAGCTGGGCGGGGTCTATATCAGGATCTACTACCTTAAAAACATTGAGATTAAGCTTAATGGGCATAGTGAACATCGGGTGCTTACGAGAAGCAAAACGATCCGGGCTTAACTCAACTGCATTTTCAAGCTTCCAACCGTATTTACTGCTGACCTCGGCACTTTCAGAAGTTATCACCCGCTGGATTCCACTGTTATCATCAGCGAATTCATACACGGTTATGCCCTTGGCTCGGTTACCAAAAGGCATGACTTCCTTGGCCTCGACCACGAAATTGCCTTCCTTGAGCCAGATGTTTTTCAGCACCCGTTTATCAAGCATGCTTTTGCGCACATCCTCTTTCCAAATGCGGTAAGCTTCCTGCTCACCGTAAACCCCGATAACCTGAGAAAATAGCAGCTGTCCAAAAGACCAGATTACGGCATAAATAACAAAGAATTTAAGGAACCAGAGGAGGGATAGCCCACCTGTCCGCAGGGCCAAAAGCTCCTTATTCCGAGCCATGACACAAAGCTGTACGATCATGGAAATCAGAAAAACCGCAGGCAGAATCTGGGAAAAGATGAGCGGCATCTTAACCAGAAAATACTTGAGTATGGTACCCATGCCCAGCCCAGCTTCAATAAAGTCATCCAGACGGTCAAAAAGGTCTGAGAGCAAATAAATACCCGTTCCGACCCCGAGGCAGACGCACATGAGGAAGAGATTCTGCTTCAGAACATACGATGCGAGATATCCGGGAAGAAGTCTGCGGATCATGCTTCCTTCCTCCTGATTTTTTTCAGGAACGGAATCCTGACACTGAATGAATGCTCCATAACCGCCATCTTAAGCAGAACCACTGAAATCACTGCGAATGTTATATTTGGTAACCAGAGGCCGACCACAGGTGTTAGCACGCCGCTCTCCCCGAAAGTAACGCCAAGGGAAAGCATGGTGTAATATACGAGAAAAAGCCCCATGGAAATTATCAAGCCATACTGCTGCTTGAGCCCCCTGAAAATACAAGCAATAGGCACTGCAAACATGCCAAGTACCAAGCAAGCCACAGGCAGGGCCAGCCTTTTTTGAACCTCTACTTGAACTTTTCTAAAGAAACCGGGGTCGATTTCACCGGCGCGATCTCCACCCCGGCTGATACGAACAAGCTTCTCCCAAGACATCTCTTTGGGACGCAGCTCATCAACGTCATATCCTTTCAGAATATTGGCAAGAGGGATGCGCACGTCATAGTTTTTGAATTTAAGTACGCTTAATTGCTCATTCTCCTGCTGATAAATACGGCCATTTTCCAGATGAATGAGCAGACGCCCCATTTTAAGATCAGTACGAATTTCGCCCAGCGGAGCCACGATAGTAGCAGTCATGCCTTTTCGGGTGTTATCGCGCACAAAAACAGAACGCATAATCCCGCTTTCTTCGTCCACTCCGTCAGCATAGAAGACCAGTCCCGGAAAATTCTTGTTAAAAACTCCGGGCTGAATTGCCAGCTGACTCTGGGTACGGGCAAACTCCATGAGTGCGTTACGGAAATTTTCCGTACCCCATGAAAGGCCGTAAATAGAAAAATAAAAATCCGCCCCGGTGCAGAGCAGACAAAAGATAATCGGCGCAGGCAGTAACTTGTATAGGCTCAGCCCACCGGATTTTAACGCGGTGATCTCATTATCAGCATTCATCCTCAGAAAGGTAAGGAAGATCGAAAGCATAGTCGCAATAGGGGTGAGCATAAGCAGAAAAAATGGACACAGGTACATGAACAGCTTGGCTATTTCAAATATGCCAAGACTCTGGCCCATGAACAGATCTCTGAATTGGAGCAGCCTGCCAATGAGGATCAACCCCATGAACCCTGAAATACTCAGAGCAAATATGGATATGAGTTCTTTAAAAATATTGCGATGAAGAAGCTTCAATTTGTTTCCCGCAAAATATGCAGACAATAAAGTTAATCACAAAAAAAGTCATAGCAGGCCTTATCTCAGCCCGTAACTTAGAATTCATCCCGAAGCCGGGAATTAGCAATCAGGGCTTTCATTGCTGTTTTCGGCGTAAAAACGTTCCATAAATTCCATATCTTTGGGGGAAAGATTGAATCTCATGGCTGCCTCTTCAAGCAAGGATTTCAAAGGCTTTTCAGCTTCAGCCTGCTGCTCGGAAATCCATTTGATCGCTTTTTTGGTCAGTTCACAGGGAGGCACGACAGTAGTCATATATTTAATCCTTAATTTTAAACGTAGTTGATTATTATTTAGCAGTACACCAGCTTGCCGCCCCTTGCAACTTTGTGCAGGCTGGCTTACCCAAAGCGGGTAACTTGAAAACAAGGCCGGAACTTCCGGCAATCATAAAGGAATACCAATGACATCGCTATTTACTGCCGCCATTCTGGGTGTAGTTGAGGGGCTAACTGAATTTCTCCCGGTCTCAAGCACCGGACACCTGATCATCACCGGACATCTACTTGGTTTTACCGGAGAAAAAGCTGCTTCGTTTGAAGTCGCCATCCAACTGGGCGCAATCCTCGCCGTGGTTGTGCTCTACTGGTCCCGTTTCTGGGGGCTGATTGTTCCTAACCCGACCCAACGGTTTTCCGGAATCCGGGGGCTTTACTTGCTTTTCCTGACAAGTCTTCCGGCATCAGTGCTTGGCTTGTTAGCACATGACTTCATCAAACTGCACTTATTTAATCCCTATACAGTCGCATGGGCACTGGGTGTGGGAGCAATTATGATCCTGATTGTTGAAAAAAAGGAAATTCATCCGAACTGCCACACCTTAGACGAAGTCACCCCAAAGCTTGCTCTCGGCATCGGTTGTTTTCAGTGTCTTGCACTCTGGCCTGGTTTTTCCCGCTCAGCGGCTACCATCATGGGCGGAATGCTCCTGGGTGCTAAACGAAAAATTGCTGCTGAATATTCCTTCATTGCCGCTGTCCCGATTATGTTTGCGGCAACCGGATATGACATGCTTAAAAGCTATCAGCTCTTCACCATGGCAGATATACCTTTTCTAGCTGTCGGGTTTGTTGTCTCCTTTTTTTCCGCATGGGCAGCAGTAAAAGGCTTTATCTATCTGCTAGGCAAGTTGACCTTGCGTCCCTTTGCATATTACCGCCTTGCGCTGGCTCCGCTGGTACTTTTCTTCTGGAGCTAAGAACTGCGCAACTACTTGGCAATCTGACCTATTTTAAAAAAAATTCAAAAAAAGTCTTTTTTTTGCTTGCCAAGCACACGCAGAATGTATAGAAATTCTCCTCGTTGGACGGGAAGTTCAGCACACAAAACGTGGCGAGGTAGCTCAGTTGGTTAGAGCATGCGGCTCATATCCGCAGTGTCGGGGGTTCAATTCCCTTCCTCGCTACCACAAGAATTATAAGGCTCTGCATTTTTGCAGGGCCTTTTTCTTTTTCAACTGTCGATAAATAAACATATAATTATTATACCGAAATTTTTATCATTTTTTACTTGCCAAGCGGATCAAGAGTGTATAAACACTGTCCTCGTTGGGCGGGAAGTTCAACACACAAAACGTGGCGAGGTAGCTCAGTTGGTTAGAGCATGCGGCTCATATCCGCAGTGTCGGGGGTTCAATTCCCTTCCTCGCTACCACGATAATCATAAGGCCCTGCATTTTGCAGGGCCTTTCTTTTTACCCAATCATTCCCAAACAGATCAGTATTTCCCTCTCATGAATTATTTCCAAAATGCACCATTTCTGCTATTTATTCAGGTAATCGAATCTCTAAAACAATAAGGTTACCATTTTGAAAAAGGCCTCCTTCATACATATACCTTTACACATCGGTCCTCTGGCCTTTCTTTTTTGGCTGCTAGTGACCTTATGCACCCTACTTTGCTTCACTTCAGACTCATATGCCAACAAAAAGCTCGATAAAGTCACTCTACAGCTGAAATGGTTTCATCAATTCCAGTTTGCGGGCTATTATGCCGCCCTTGAAAAAGGATTTTATGAGGATGAAGGGCTTGATGTAACCATCGTTGAGCGCGACTTGCGGCACAATCCCATAGATCAAGTACTTGGTGGTAATGCTGATTTCGGAGTCAGCAATTCAGAAGTCCTGCTCCACTACCTGAACGGAAAAAAAGTAGTTCTTCTGGCTTCTCTATTTCAACATTCCCCACTTGTTTTCATTTCAAAAACACAACCGCTGATACATGCACCGCAAGATTTTATGGGAAAATCAGTGCTCATGAGTTCGGCAACTCAGGACATTGAACTAAAAGTGTTGCTTGAAAGAAATAATATTTCTCCGAAGGACATAAATCTTATCAACCGCTTTGCTGTTCCGGAAGATTACTTTAATCCTGAAATTGATATTATTGCCGCGTACATCACTAACCAACCTTATTATCTAAAAAAAGAAGGAGTCCCGTACGCCATAATCTACCCATATACCTATGGAGTTGATTTTTATGGAGACACTCTCTTTAGTTCACGCATTGAAACGACAAAACATCCTGAACGAACCAATAAATTTCTTAGGGCCAGCTTAAAAGGATGGAAATACGCCCTCGAAAACCCTGACGAAATGATCGACATCATCATCGAAAAGTTCGGATCTTTGAAATCTAAAGAGCATCTTCAATATGAAGCAAAGACAATCCGTACGTTAGTACTCCCGGATCTTGTACGCATAGGGCACAGCAATCCTGTCCGCTGGGAACAAATCGGCGATGCCTTCAGAAAACAGGGACTAACCCAAAGTAAAAAAAATATTAAAGATTTCTTTTTCAATCCGACTGAAGGAAAGGTAACCATAAGACAGGAGACAGCCATTCTGGCCGCAGTAATATTTGTGTCAATTATGATTGTCCTGCTAGCCTCAATTTTTGCAGCCGGTAAATTTAAACAAGAAATTAATTCCCGCAAAGAGATTGAAAAGAAACTCAAAAAAAGTGAAAAATATTACCGGAGTCTTTTTGAGAACACTGGTACGGCAACAGTCATCATTGACTCAAACCACATGATAAAAAAGTGCAACAGCAACTTTGCCCAATTATGCGATTCTCCCATTGAAGAAATTGAAATGAAACGAAAATGGACCGATTTCATCGTTCCCGAAGAACTGGAAAGAATGACCAGCTATGCAAAATCTAGAACTTCTCCCGAACTTTCCTCTCCAAAATCATATGATTTTAAATTCAGGAAGACCGATGGAGAAATCAGAAACGTTCATACACACGTAGAAGTAATTGAAGGCAGTACCGATTGCGTTGCATCACTCGTTGATATGACTGAAAAAGTAAAAACTCAGGAACTGCTTATTCAAACGGAAAAAATGGTTTCAGTTGGTGGACTGGCCGCAGGCATGGCCCATGAAATCAACAACCCATTGGCCGGAATACTTCAGGCTGTGCAAAATATTTACCGCAGGACTTCCCCGGAAATCCCGGCGAATACCAAGGTAGCGGATGAAATGGGTTGCTCCTGCGAGCAAATCCAGAACTACCTTGAAAAAAGAGGTATTATCAGAATGCTTGAAGGCATTCACTCATCCGGGGAACGGGCAGCCAACATTGTAAGGACCATGCTCAACTTTACGCGGCGCAACGAAGAAGGCATGACCCAGTGTAATCTGAATAAGCTCTTTGATGACATCATGAATATCATTACCTGCGATTATGACCTGAAGAAAAAATATGATTTCAAACACACTAAAATTATCAAAGATTATCAAGAGAACCTTGGAGAAATCAGTTGCATGCGTATTGAAATTGAGCAGGTACTACTTAATTTAGTAAAAAATGCAGCATACGCAACAAACGAAATTTCCGATATAAGAACACCTACCATCAATTTACGAACCCGAATGGATGGTAAATTCATCATTGCGGAAGTGGAAGATAACGGCCCGGGCATGGACGCAAAGACAAAACGTCGTGTATTTGAACCATTCTTCACTACCAAATCGCCCGGAGTTGGAACCGGGCTTGGACTTTCTGTCTCATATTTTATAATAACCCAAAATCACAAAGGGACATTTGAAATAGACACCGAAATCGGGAAAGGCACCAAATTCACAATCAAAATACCAATAGTTTAATATGATTAAAATTATAAATAAAAATATTATCTTTATGATTCTGGCTATGCTGTTGCTGGCTTGCCCTGCTTGTGCGAAAAAACCGGTTCTTTACCCCAATGAGCAATACAAAAAGGCAGGAGAAACAAAAGTTTCCGAAGACATTGAATATTGCATGGAATTTGCGGAAAAAAGTGTCGGCAAAGAATCCAAAGGGAAGACTTCAGTCAAAACCGGCGTAAAGGGAGGCCTAATCGGCGGAGCAGTTGGTCTGGGCATTGGAATTGTTACCGGGAGTCCCGGCTCATCAGCTTTGGCCGGAGCGGCCGGTGGTGCTGCCGGAGGAGCAGTTGGTGGGGCAATTCAAGACAATGAAGATCCTCTATACAAAAAATTTGTGGAACGCTGCCTACGAGAAAAGGGATACGAAACAATGGGCTGGAAATAATTTCGGCCCTTAAAATCCATCATGTACAGGTATATATTTAATCATTATTTTTCTGTACTCACCTTCACTCTTCATCTTTTTCAGCTCCTCACTAACCAGTTCAAATGCCTTAGATTTTTTCTTCCGGGAAAAAGCCAAGTATGTGTCCGACTGAGAATAAGTCAGTGGCAATCCTGTTGCCGGATCGAGTATTGCTTCAATTTTATCAAGCAAATTATGATCATTTAAAAAGTTCAATGCTGGATAATAATCTGCAAAAAAGAAATCAATCCTGCCCAAAAGCAATTTTTTCACGTTAAGATCAATATTGGGAACTTCTTCAATCCGCTTGAATAAATTATTTTTCAAAGCCTTAGCTACGGTTTCCCCGTAATAAAACCCCCTCCCCACGCCGCCGACATACTGCTTCCCCCCTGCGAATTCAGGTGAAAAGAAAGTATTAGAACCGACAAGACGCAAAGCTACAACTTTTTCTGTAATCAAAACTGTATCAGGATATTTGAGGAATTCATTACGTTTTTTATTATATCCGGCGTTGAAAACTGCATCAGCCGTCCCCTTCTCCACCATGGTCATTGCTCTTTTCCAAGGGAGAATAAGCACTTGCGGAGTATATCCGGCCCTTTCTACCGCTTTAGAAACAATTTCCACCAGAAAACCAGTAGGTTTGCCATTATCCATATATGTCTGGGGAGGAGTATCCAATGTAACTAGAATCAAATTTTTCGCGTAAAGAGCGGACGGAAACAATAAAACAAAAACAATAATCCATAAGCAAAACCTAAACACAGTGGGCCCAACCTCCGTTAAATTTCAACTATATATTAACAGCAAAACCAATTGACAACAATCAAATCATTATCTGCATTGATAATCATCTGGGAATGATTCATAAAAATTCAAAGATGGTATAGTATAATTTAAATGCCTAACACCAGAAAGTTATAAAATAATCAGTTCCGGTGTTAAGTTTATCCTGTTAATGCCGATCATTTTTGTAATAAGACTTTAACCATAAAAAATGGCTGAATTATGCTGAGATTATTGACCATACTTATAACTCTCCTCCTACTCCCCGCGTTGGTCTATGCCTGGCCGGGAAAAATAGTTGCAGTGGAAGGAGTTACAACATTTGTAGTACTCAAGGATGGTCAAACCCCTGTTAAGGTCAACATTGCCGGGGTTAAGCCTATTCCGGGCATGGACCCCGCAAAGGCACGTCTGGAAAGCAGCAACCTCTTACTCATGCGCGATGTCGAAGTCAGGGAACTGAGCAAGAATGATGATGGAACAATCATCGGCGACATCTCTGTTAACGGTAAGTCCTTGTCCAAAGAACTCCTGGATGAAGGGATTGTGAAAAGTTCTGCTCAGGCAGCTCCTGCGATTGATACCAGTCCGGTAGAAATCCCCAAAGAAATAACCGAGCCATCAACTCCCCCGGAAAGTATCCCTGCTCCGCAAACTGCAACGCCCCCCACAGCTGATGCAGAGGCGGCAAAGATCGCTAATGAACTTTTTCCGGAAGCCCCCGCGCAAGCACCCACACAGGCTCCCCAAATGGCTGCACAGCAACCTGCACAACAGGCTAAGCCACAGCATCAGCAGATTCGCTATGTTCAGGTCTACCAGCCGCCGCAACAACAATTAGGACTTTGGCCCGGACGCCCGGCACCAGCGATTACGCCTCAACCTGTTCAGCAGGTATTTCACACACAACAACCTGGATTGCAGTCCACACAGACCCCGGTTCCGGTTGCACAGCAAATACAGAATCCCGGTGATGCAGCAAAGCGCGACTATGAACTGGCCGTGAGAGTACAAAAAAGAGCTAAGCGCACCAAGAATAAAGGATTTTTCGTTCCAAAGAAAAGATCAGAAACTTTTGTAGGAGTTTCCGGCGGAGTACAGGGAGCCATGAAATCAAAAAATGAAGCTCCCTATTCATCCTTCGGAGGAGTGGGAGGACTTTCCGCGCGACATTTTTATCCTTCAGGTTTTGGTCTCGGCGGTGATTTTTTTATGAGCAGCTCGTCTGGGACTTCAGGCACATACGGTGGAAGCTCCTACGCAAACGGGACAGTAGCAACAAACGGTACCGACTACGATTACAAAAACAAAAACTTTACTACGTATACATTTACCGGATCACTGCTATACCGCTTCTACACTGACCGAAATTTCACACCGTATGTGGCTGCCCATGCTGGATACTCTGTATTTGATTACCCGAATAACATATTCGAGATGTCAGACGGTGCTCCGGTTGCCGGTGGTGGAGCAGGTTTTCTATATGAGTTCGATTCCGGTTTCACCATTGGTCTTGATACCCGTTATCTAAAAACTATCGGTGGCAAGAAGGATGATCCAAGCGGATTTTTCGATACGCTATTCAACGTAGGTTACACCTTCGACTGACCATTGATCATTTCCGTAGATAAATACGTCCAAGCCCTTAACTTATATAAAGTTAAGGGCTATTTTTATTTCATTATTGACTTGTTAAAGCTAGAGTTGTACTACAATTTGCAAAAGAGTAGCACTAAATAAACATCCATTTTGAGAACTACCCTCAAAAGGAGAAAATAATGCCAATAAAATACCTTTCCAGACTAATAGCCGTGATGGTCCTTCTTACTCTTGCAAGTACACCTGCATTTGCCCACAGGGTAAGTCTATTTGCATACATTGAAGGAGACACGGTCTATACCGAAAGCTATTTCAGCAAGAAAAGAAAAGTTCACAAAGGTAAACTTGAAGTTTTCAGCACCAAAACAGGAGAAGAGATTCTTAAAGGCGTTACTGACAATAATGGTAACTTTAATTTTCCTATCCCTGATTCAATCAAAATGAACAGGAGCGGCCTACTGATCAACCTTTACGCATCAGAGGGACACAGAGCAGTCTGGACTCTAAGTGCAGACGAAATATTCCCAGACACAACAGAAACAAATGCACCTGCATCCCCCGCCCCCTCTTCTGTCAAAGAACCTGAAATGACTACCGCCACTTATGCGACAGGCACACCACCAGAAGCTTCATCACAAGAAATAGCAGAACTCACTACGCAGGTAAAAAATCTCACAAACAAAGTCGAGACCTTGAAACGACTGATCATCACTCAGCAGGAGAAAGGTCCCGGCGTGAATGAAATATTTTCGGGGATCGGATACATCCTCGGCCTTTTCGGAGTTGCCGCTTTCTTTCTTTCACGGAAGAAGTAGTTTTTTCACCACCTTATTAAACGGAGTGATTTCATGCGAAAACAGATTGTTCCCCTTCTGACCATCTTGTTGATTCTGGCCTTCAGCAGTTCCGCATTTGCACATTTTGGAATGTTAATCCCTGAAAAGTCAATAATCACTCCGGAGAAAAAGAAAACTGAGGTACAGCTATCTTTTTCACATCCGTTTGAACTGGTTGGGATGGATCTGGTTAAGCCCAAAAAATTCAGCGTCTTTTATGATGGAAAAGAGACCGATCTTCTCTCTTCACTGAAGAAAACTAGAATCATGGGGCATGATTCCTTTAAGACAGAATACAAAGTCAAACGCCCCGGCATGTATACATTCTACATGGAACCTGTGCCCTACCCCGAGCCTGCCGAAGATAATTACATTATTCACTACACCAAGACCGTAGTCTCCGCCTTCAATGAAGGAGAAGAATGGAATAAACCACTTGGCGTTAAGACTGAAATCGTCCCCCTGACTCGCCCATGGGGTAATTATGCTGGCAATGTTTTTCAGGGAATTGTCCTGCTGGACGGTAAGCCGGCTCCTTTTACTCGTGTTGAAGTAGAATTTTATAATAAAGACGGAAAGCTGGAAGCACCTTATGAGTGTATGGTCACTCAGGAAGTGCTTTGCGATGAAAACGGAGTTTTCACCTTTGCCTGTCCGAAGGCCGGATGGTGGGGGTTTGCAGCTTTGAATGATGCAGATTATAAAATCAAAGGAAAAGATGTCGAGCTAGGTGCGGTACTCTGGATTGAAATGGTTCCTTTTAAAACAAGTAAATAAGCACCTTGTGAAGCCTTAGGCAGACTATTCAGAAGGCCGGGAGTGCTATCTTCCGGCCTTTACTTTTATCTTCAAGCTAACTATGACTTATTTGAAATAATTATCTAGCGTCCACAATAGGACGTTTTCATCTGCAATGCTTAACAATTAATGGAGTTGGAATGCTTAACCCACAAGTTTTGGTTGTCGACGACAGCAAAACTATCCGCACTGTCATCAGTTCGGAACTAAAAAAGCATTCCATAGATGTAACCGAAGCTATTAACGGCTCTCAGGGATTGGACTATACCCGCAATCATCACTACGATCTGGTAATAACTGACATTACCATGCCCGGCATGGACGGTTATCAACTCTGCACTGAAATCAAGAGAAATCCAGATACCCAATCCACCCCGGTAATAATACTCTCCAGCAACGAAAGACATGAACATATCGAAAGAGGCTTCGAAGTCGGAGCTGCCGCATATGTAACCAAAAATAAAGCCCGGAAAGACCTGCTCCCATACATTAAAGAAATTCTGGACCGGGCTAAGCTGCTCCGTGACAAACTGGTCCTTGTTGTTGACGACTCCAAATACATTTTAAATGTAGTAAAAACTGGCCTTACCTCAGCAGGGTTTAAAGTTATCACTGCCCGTAACGGCTTTGAGGCCTTTGAAATTGCGAGTGAAATTACACCTCATCTAATCCTTTCAGATATCAACATGCCGGTTATGGACGGTATCAAGCTTTGCGAAAAAGTTCAGAATCACCCAGCACTATCCCATATTCCGTTTGTAATAATGAGCTCCGGTGCTGACCGCAGGACCATGCGCGAATTACTACATAAAGGCGCGGCTGCCTTTCTGGTCAAACCTTTTAATATCGACCAGTTGGTAATTACCGCCGAAAAGTTACTCAGCGACCATTTTCAAATTATCCTACAGCAGCGAGAAAATTTCAAGAAAGAACGCACCTTGCTCATGGGCAGTATCACCAGCCTTATTCAGGCTTTGGAAGCACGAGACTCCTATACCAAAGGTCATTCGGACACAGTTTCAAACCTGTCAGTAAAAATCGCTAAAAAATTATCCCTGAGCGATTTTGATCAGGAGAGAATAGAATTTGCGGCAAGGTTGCACGACCTTGGAAAAATCGGCATCCGCGATGATATTTTACTGAAAAACGGGCCGCTAAGTGAGGATGAATTTGCCAAGATTAAAGAGCACCCCGTATTAGGGGCAGAGATCCTGCGCCCTATCCCAAGTATGGAAGACATTATACCTGCGGTGCTGCATCATCATGAGAAAATGAATGGACAGGGCTATCCGCATGGTCTGAGCGGTAATGAAATTCCGCTATGGGCAAGAATCATATCCATCGCCGATGTGTATGATGCCCTGACTACGGACCGCCCGTACAAGGATGCATTCACACATCAAGACACCATGGAATTCATTGAAGATAAGTCAAATCACGAACTTTGCCCGGAATGTGCTAGAGCTTTTCAGGCTGTCATGCTGGAAAATGACAGCCTGTTGTACTAAAACTTTAGGCAGGATTAAGCTGGTCCAAGCCTGAAACTTCCCACGCTTTTTCTTTTTCTACCTCTTCTCCGCCATCAAGAATCGTTTTCTGCATTTCTCCGTCTACATCCGCGCTCTCTTCCACGCCCATTTTAAAAATCAATTTCTGATTGGTATCGTAGATGTAAGCGGCCTCGTCATAAATATAAAACTTAAAAGGATTCTGCATAGTTCCTCCATTAAATTATTGTTTGCAAACACAGAGCTTTTACCACTTTGCGCAATGACAAGAAAGGGTTAATATTATAAGAATTCAAAATACAAACCGCATTTCAACAAAAAAACAACTGGGTAGAACTATGAAACTCTTCACCGCTCCCAAAGTTCTTTTTACAGCTTTCTTGTTTGCAATTACCTTAAATTCAACAGTATTTGCTGAGACCTTAACCTATAAATGTAACCAAGGCCCTGCATGTATTGACGAAAGGGTCAATTTCGGAACAGCAGAAATAAAATGTACCGATGTTAATGGAGACGTGCTCTCCGATTGGGTCTGTGAATATGAACTTGAATACTCCTGCACAAACCAATTAACCGGAGAAGTCCGCAAAGGCGGATTCAATCCTATGGCAACCTCGCTCTGCTCCAAACTCTGCGGACCGTGCAAGGAAGGTTGGAAATAATTTAAATTAGTGGTTCCGCAACCCTTGCCAAGCACACGGCAATGTTATAGATAACATCTCTTCACCTAAAGGGGCTTCAGAATTTCTTTTTCTTGTAGCCTCTTGCATCATATTCCTGCGTGTATACTATATAAGTAGGAAGTGTTCTTTGAAAAAATGGGGGCGCACTGGTTTCGACGGGGGTGAATGAAGCCAAGGTTGCAGGTCGTGGCGCCGCTGGCCACGTAAAAAGCGGCACAATCATAATTGCAAACGACAATTACGATTACGCAATGGCAGCTTAATTAAGCTTGCCATGTCATAGCTTTGATGTCTGATATTAGCTTTGACAACAAACCCCATCAGGCTGGCTATTCTTCCGTTGCACGTCCGGAAGGAGGCGAGAACCTAGCACGCGCTGGCTCATTTGTTGCCTGTTCAGGGGCGTTCATTTGGGCGAGAAACAATACTTGAACTAAACCTGTAGACATCTTGGTGGAGCATTCTCGGACGGGAGTTCGATTCTCCCCGCCTCCACCATTTCATTGATTTCATACTGTCCCATACAGTTTCACAAAGAACGTTAAACCCTTGTTATTCATACGAATAGCAAGGGTTTTTTCGTTTCTTCTACGTTCGTTATAGTTCGCTTAACCCCGTTGACATCCGGGGTATGATGTGGGTAGACGGTCGAGTATATCAAGAACACTCACTCAATCTACCCGCAAAAAGGAGGAACCAGCATGGCTCTTACCGTAAAGCAGATTCAAGCCGCAAAACCCAAAAAGAAATTGTACCGCCTTGGAGATTCAAACGGGCTGTGTCTTGAAGTCACCCCCTCGGGCACAAAGTTATGGAGATACCGGTATCGTTTTAACGGCAAAGAAAAAATGATGGCCATAGGCTCATTCCCTGCGACTAGCCTCAAAGAAGCACGAGATAAACGAGATGAGCAACGAAAAATTCTAGAACGTGGTATCAACCCCTCCGAATACAAAAAAGACCAGCAAGCCACGATAAGTGGAGAAAACGAGTTTGAATCAATTGCCCGCGAATGGCACACCAAATTCAAAAACACTTGGACCGCAGGACACGCCCAAACAGTTATCAGACGTCTTGAACTAAATTGTTTCCCTTGGATCGGCAAAATGGTTGTCAGTGAGATTGAACCGCCGGATATCTTAAAAGTCCTCAGAAGAATTGAAAGCCGGGGTGCGCTTGAAACCGCCCACCGTGTACGCAGTATTCTCGGTCAGGTTTTACGTTATGCCGTAGCCACCGGCCGCGCCACCCGTGATGCTACTTCAGATCTTAAAGGTGCTCTTCCGCCAGTAAAGCACAAACACATGGCGTCAATCACTGACCCTAAACAAATCGGCCCCCTACTCAACAGCATTGATGAATATGAAGGCAGACACATAACCAAGTGCGCTTTGCAACTGGCTCCGTTAGTTTTCATCCGCCCCGGAGAACTGAGACATGGTCTATGGAGTGAGATTGACCTCGAAGCTGCTGAATGGCGAATCCCTGCGGGTAAAATGAAAGCCCGTCGCCCACATATCGTTCCATTATCCCGGCAAGCCTTAGAAATTTTATATGAACTAAAACCGCTGACCGGTGATGGTGAGTTTCTATTTCCAAGTGTACGCAGCAAGCTAACGCCCATGAGTGAAAACACTGTCAACGGAGCGTTGCGCCGCCTTGGCTACACCAAAGAAGAACTCACAGGACACGGTTTCCGCTCCATGGCGTCAACAAACCTCAATGAAAATGGCTGGCGTCCAGACGTGATTGAAAGACAACTTGCTCACGTTGAGGGAAATAGCGTGCGCGCAGCATACAACCATGCCGACTATCTGCCGGAACGGCGCAAGATGATGCAATGGTGGGCTGATTATTTAGATGCTTTGAAGAATGAAGAGAAAATACCAGAGATCAATTAAAACTGGAGGTTAGTATGAGATCATTTTTAGAGTTAATTGATAAAAAAGAAGATATTGCAAAAGACATTTTTCCAATTTTCATGCTGTATACAGCAATTGGAGTATCATTTTTACCCATTGGTGAAGAACTATTTTTCGTATGGTTTATCCGAATCGCAATGCTGGCAGCAATATTTATCTGCTACGCGATAGTAATCATCAGAAACCATAAAAAGATATCAGATTTGGAAAATGAACTGGAAGTTCTTTCTAGTACTAAAAAATTTATTCTTAGCGAACTTCATGATGCCCAACAGAATACGAAAGAAAACACAGTGGAAGATCTGGAACAGACTTTAGTTCTTAAGGAAAAGATTAAATCCTTAGAAACACAACTCGCCGAACAAGAAGACATCATAAGCAAAAATAAATGGAAAAAATGGTTTATCCCTGCATGCACTGCTATGGGGGATATTATTCGTGAGAACACAGTTAATTCAAGCCATCCTATCATAATCGAAAAAGAACAATTTTTTTCCAGAGTGATATCGCACTATCCAAATTTCCATGAAATTAAAAACGTAAAAGGAGAACCTTTTGGTTCAGCTTTAAGAGAGTCATGGAAATGTGTTCCGGTCACGGTTAAAGATATGACAGGAGGCTCAGGAAGGGGTAAAAAAGCCTCGAAATAGATATTTAAGACTCAAATTCTTTAAAAATTAAAACCATAAAAACAAGTGCTTATATTTTCTTAACCCCATTTACCCCTTCAACCCGTCTAGAAAACAAATCCGGTTCTTGTAGGCTTTCCTCAAACGTCAAAAAACGGAGGAAAGCTTATGAGAACCGAATCAAACCAGACTTCATACCACCTGCCTAATACGGGCTTTGTGAGACTTGTAGATGTCCTGAAAGTCATCCCGGTATCTAAAACAACTTGGTGGAAAGGCATTCAGACCGGCAGATTCCCGAAGCCAGTCAAACTCACTGAGCGCACAACAGCATGGCGTGTTTGTGATATTCGCAGACTGATTGATGAACTTCCAAATCAGAGCGAAGCCTAACATGTCTAATATGGCGTCCATGGCTTTTGAGGGGAGTAACCTGCTCCCCTCGCCAACCTCTTTCCCGCAAGGAGTTCTTCCGGCCAGTGTTGAAGACTCGCTATCTGTAGCGGCTTCAGCCTTTACGGTTCCTTTTGCCGTTCCTGCCGTAACCTTTCTTGCTGTAATCGGCGCAGCAGTAGGACGAACAAGAGGCCTTGAAGTTAAACCGAGCTGGATCACGCACCCGAATCTCTATTGGGGACTGGTGGCGCGGTCGGGCATGGGTAAAAGTCCATGCTCAAATGCCATATTAAAACCAATTCATGCGCAAGAGAATGCTGCATTTAAAGAGCATAAGCGAGAGTTAGAAGCATACGAGCTGGAATTAAGGGAATGGCAAAGCTCTTTTGCTCGCGCTCAACGCAAAAACGACACACTTCCAGACAAGCCCATCTACCCTACTTGGGAACAAATTTACGTTGAGGACAGTACCACGCAGGCCGTGGGATCAATTCTGTCCAATAATCCCCGTGGCATTCTCTGGTACCGTGATGAACTTTCCGGCCTGCTGGCCGATCTAGGCCGCTATGACAACAAAGGCAGTGACGGAGGCGACAAAGCTCGTCTGCTTTCCGCATACGATTGTGGCGCATGGAAAGTATCTCGCAGCACTAAGGACGCCCTTCATATACCGCACGCCTGCGTTTCTATCTTCGGGACAGTCCAGCCGGATCTGCTTCCATCACTCTTCAAGCATAAGGATACTGTTTCCGGCTTTCTGCCCCGCTTCCTTTTCATTCGTTGTGAGCAAGAAGCTCCGCCCCTATGGACATCCGAAAGTTTTGATGGAGAATCGGCTGACCATATCCATGGTTTCATTCATCAGGCACTGGACTTAAATTTTGGCCAGGAGAACTCCCCTGAAATAATAAAGCTATCCGATGCAGGCAAACACAAAGTCAAAGACTGGTACGACAATCAGGTTCTGTCTCACTGGTATCAACCGGAGCTTGAACAATTCGAATCTCTTGCACCTAAGTTACGCGGTGCTTTCTTCAAAATCTGCCTTATTATTCACATGTTGGACTGCTGGAGCACTGGCAAATCTGAGATGAGTCCTGTTCATCATGAATCAATTCAGCGAACCATTGTTTTGATGGAATGGCTTCAGGAACAGCAACGACAAGTCTGGACCTTACTTTCTGCCGGAAACAAATTTCAGGAAGCTTCAGCCATTGAACGGAGAGTTGCAAAAGCCATTGTTAAGCTTTCTGTTAGCCTAGAAAAATCATTTTTGCCTACTTCAAAAATCGTTGATTTTCTCAACAAAGATTTAGCTCCAGCATTTCACATCACATCAGGTGCAGTTGGCAAAACCTATAAGAAATTAGGCATCGAATCGAGCCGCACAAATAAGATAAGAGGGGCTGAAATATCGCCTGAAATTATCCAAGCTCTTTCTAAGCACTTCCCACCTGAAAAATCCGTCACAACCGTCACAAGTGTCACTGACACAGTTAAAAGTAAGGAATTTCAAGATGATAACAGAGTGACACATAAGGTGACACCAATTTTCAACCCGTCACCAAGTGTCACCGATAAAAATGTGCATAAAATCAGCAATCTACAACAGGAGTGACGGATGTGACACTTGTGACACCACATTTAGGGTTAATAACTCATATTGATAAAAGTGCTCTCACATTTCTCCATGGAGTTAAACCTGCGACCCAATTTCGCGCCAGCACGATAGACCAAGATTCGTACATAGTAATGTGCTGTAGCTGTCCAAGCCAGTTTACCCAATGTTGCACACTGGGAACTGGCGAGGGAGATTCTCTCCCTTCGATCCCACGTAAGATTAAGAGCCGTGCAAGCACTCCACTCTCTGCGAGGTTTGGACTCCATGAAGAATAATGAAGAGAAACGCACCGAGTTCGTGAACACACGTGTCACTCCTTCGGAAAAGAAAATACTCAAGCTTCAGGCTGAAGCCGAAGACATGAGTCTAGGCGATTATGTGCGCGAAAAACTGAATAGCCCACGAGTCAGGAAAACAAAAGCAGAAAGACAAAAAGTCATCCACTTGGCCCGCATCGGCAACAACATGAACCAACTAGCTCGCTGGGCAAATACTTATAAGAAAAATGCTGAAGCGGCACAGATGGTTCTAGCTCTCCTCGAAATCAAGGAGCAGCTCAAATGCTTATGAAAGTGTTCCGGCACGGAGTCGGGCGCGGGGCAAAGGTCGTCGAATATGTGACGGGTAAGAAGGACTCTAAGAGGAAGGAAAATCCACCAGAAGTACTGCGCGGAGATCCTGATTCAATCTCAGACCTTATCGATACCACTACCCGCAAATGGCGATACACTTCCGGCGTTCTTTCATGGGCTCCGGAGGACACAGTCACGCCTGAAGACGAAAGAAAGCTCATGGACAGCTTTGAATCATACGCTTTTGCAGGGCTTGAACCGGACCAATATTCAATCCTTTGGGTGCGTCACAGCCATGCTGGCCATCATGAGATGCATTTTGTAATTCCGCGCACAGAACTACGATCAGACAAAGCTCTTAATCCCTGCCCGCCGGGATGGGAGAAGCAATATAATCCATGGTGTGAACTTCACAATCGTCGTCACAACTGGGCACGCCCTGATGAAATGAAACGCGCAAGGTTGGTCAGTCCGGGCAGCTCAATACAGAGCTATAAGTCCAGCAATGCTTCAGAGGTAAGACGGACCGTAACTGAAGCGATCGTTCAAGGTGTGGAAGCCGGTCTTATTCATAACCGGCAAGACATCGTCAGAACTCTTGAGAAATTCGGCTTTGGTGTACCGCGCCAAGGCAAAGAATACATAACTATTGAACTACCAGAAAACGACAACAGCACTGTTTCCCAGAAACGGAAAAACCGCCGCATCAGGCTAAAAGGAGTACTTTATGCAAAATCATGGACAGCCGAGCAGTTCAAACAACGCGCTGAGCTTAGCCGAGAAAATGAAGGAGCAGATGGAAGAACAAGCGCAAAGTTCCAAGCAGATAATTCAAGAAGGATTGCAGAGCTTGAGAAAAGCGTTTCTAAAATCCGCCAAACACGAGCTGAGTACCATCGAAACCGCTATAAAAACAGAGACCGCAGAACTCTCAAAAATTCAACAAACCTTAATCCGCGACATGCACCGATCCTTGAAGATCCCCGTCGCAGTATCATTAGCGGTGACAATCGTTTGCTGTCTGGTCCTAGTGGGTGGGACTCTATTCTGGATAGATCTTCAGGGAACAACCCTAGCGGAGCTTTCCGAGAAGATAGACAACCAGAGGATAATAGAGAAAAAGCTCGTGAGCTGGGGCGTTACGCCCCTTCTGGACAACAACCGCAGATTCATAGTTCTACCAGCCGGAACAAGCCTGAATCAGAATTGGCAATCAGGAAACCGTCCCGCCATTTTAATCAAGGATTAAGCCATGAACGAATTACAGAAGAGCTTATTGGACGCGCTAAGCCGAATCGAAGAGGAACAAGCACGCCGTCTGGACGAACAAGATCAAAAGATAGCCAAGCTGGAAAAGGAAATACAGGGTTGCCGGGACTTGCAGAACGAATTGGAGCAAGTTTTGAACGAATTGGGAAAATTAGCTCAGCTCTAGTCCAGAAAATTATGAACCCCAGAAGCCGCAAAAAGACTTTAAAAGCTGGAATTAATAAACTATTGAGCAGGTAAAGGAGTCAATAAATGAATCATTACGAAGGGAATATAGAAGATGCGCTCAGCAAGCACGACATTGAAGCCGTATGGGAATGGCTTGAGCATGGCGGCAATCCGCGCCATATCACTGAATACGGAGACTCACTGCTCCATATCGCAGCGTTAAATGATAAGACCGATGCCACAAAGCTGCTGCTTGATGTCGGTGTAGATCCCAATAACCGTAACGCCGAAGATCTCACCCCCATATGCTACGCGAGCAAGGCTGAAACAATTATCATGCTACATGAATACGGCGCATCCTTAACCGTAGAAGATGGCTCTTACGGCCCTCCTCTACACCGTGCGGCCTGCGGTCTGTCCGTGGAAGCAGTAACGACCATGGTCGCTCTTGGTGCTGATATTTATGCCGAACCTTCAGACGGAGGATTACCGGCAATATATAACAGCTTTCTTTCGGATAACTGCAAAGCCATATTGCTAGCGTTCATCTCAATGGGCTTCAGTGTTGACGGCATAGAAGGCCACCCCCTGCTTCACTATGCTTACGGGAGTGAGAGACTTGAAGCGGTCGAGCTACTTCTAAAACTTGGTGCAGATCCTACTCTCAAGGACGAGAACGGTAGAGATTTTGAAGCCTTTAAAGAAATGGTGAAAGAACGCCGAAAGGCAGCTGACAGTCAATCCGTCGAAGCGGGACAAAAAGTTAATCCTTTACTTGAGAAATTGGAAAAGCAACTGGTTGAAACTGCGCGACTGAAGGAAGAACTCAACGATTAAGGCTAAAAAAGCTCTCGATCAGAAAGTTGACTACAATGTATACAATGTCTACATTGTCTAAAAGGAGTTAACTATGAGCACAGTAACCGCACGAGTTTCAGATGAAACCGCATCAAAACTTGAAGCCCTTGCCAAGGCGACGAACCGCAGCAAGTCCTTTCTTGTTGCAAGCGCGCTGGAGCGTTTTCTTGAAGAACAGGCATGGCAGATAGCCCAAACGGTTGAAAGCCTTGAACAGGCCGATAGAGGCGAATTCGCTACAGCATCTGAAGTGGAAGAAGCTTTCGGAAAGTGGGGATTAAAGGTTGAAGCTGACTAGAATCAATTGGACAAAGAACGCAATCAAAGATCTTAATTCTATCCGCCGCTATCTAGCTGAGCAAGCTGACGAAGAAGTCATGGAGTCAGAAGCAAAACGTATATGGGACGGCTGCCAGCGATTGAAACAGTTCCCAGAAAGTGGCCGTCCCGGTCGAGTTCCAATGACACGAGAAGTGATTATCTCACCTTACATTATCCCCTACCGTATTCAGGGTGAAGCTGTGGATATTCTAAATATTTTCCATTCATCTCAGAAGATTTAAAAACCTATTCATTTAGCGATAAAGCAATTTCATTTAAACGCTCTGAAAGAGCCTTACGTTTTTCTGGCAATAGCTTATCAAGATCTATCGAAAGATCTACGCCCTGCTCCTTGTAACTGATGACATTCCCATATTCAGAACAAGAGTCATCCTCACCACAAATTGAAATCACTGCGTATGGTTGAATACTACGACGAATCCCTTTAACTGCTAAAGGGGCGCGTTCTTCAGCATTTACAATATCCCTAACTAAGCCATAAGTCTCCGAGGACATAAGTACTCCGCCGGGATCTGCCTGCCCTTCAAGACGGGCAGCAAGGTTAACTTCCCCACCAATAATAGTATAATCCATCCGTGATTCAGAGCCGAAGTTACCAACGTTGCAATACCCTGTATTAATGCCCACCCGCATTTTAAACGGCTTATCAAAACCCATGCTTTGCCACTCTTTTTCAAGCTGTACCATTCGCTTTTGCATCGCGACTGCCATGCGCACACAAAGCTTAGCATCTTCCTTCACACCTTTGGATTCAGGGTCACCAAAGAACATAAGCATCGCATCACCAATGAACTTATCAATGGTGGCACCATATTCAAGGGCTATAGCGGACATTTCAGTGAAATAAAGATTAAGCAAAGCCGTAAGATCTTCAGGCTGCATGTCATCTGTAGTCTGGGTAAAATCTTTTATATCTGAAAAAAAGACAGTAAGCTTCTTGCGCTCTGTGGATAAGACTACGTCCCGGTTGCCGGAAAATATTGAATCATAAACCTGCGGGGAAAGATACTTCGCAAGCTTTGCAGAGAGACCTTCCAGCATATCATTCTTTTCATCCAATGAACTTAAAGTTTCGGCCAGCTCTGCTTGTGCTTTTTTTCTTTCTGAGATTTCACTACCGAGTTTTCGATTCCACAACACGATCAGACCTATAATTAAAAGCCCACCACAAGTAATAGGCAATGCCCAAGTCATAACCGTATACATATCCAAGCCATGCTCAAACTTCAGGGCCAGCCATTTTCCTTTAAATTCTTCATCCTGCTCATCGGAAATAACGCTCAAAGCCTTATTCAAAATTTCGAGCAACTCAGGCAAATCTTTACGGACAGCCATTGAGAGCGGCATGACATAATCAGTTGCAGCCGCAACTTTTAAATTTGTTATCCCTTTTTGTTCAATAACATAACTACTGGTAGCCAAATCATTAATAAACCAATCGACCTTACCATGCGAGACTGCATTTATTGCATCAGGAACTGTTGAATATAAAACAAGTTCCAATTCTGGATAATCCGATGCCAGGTATTCATGAGCAGCATACCCTTCGACCACTGCTATTTTACCATCAGTAATATCACCCAACTGGCTGATCAGCGACGCTTGTTTGGATGAAAAAATAACTATGGGAAATTCAATATAAGGATCGGTGAAAAGAAGATATTCTTCTCTTGCAGGAGTTCTGGCTACAGAAGACAGAATATCCAAACGCCCTTCTTTAGCGTACTGAAGAACTTCATTCCAATTCAGACCATCTACAGGAGTTATCGCAACTTTAAGCTTATCTTGAATAAAATCGATATATTCTGCAGCTATACCCTGCATTTTGCCATCTTCATCAATGAATTCAAACGGTGCACTTTTCGGGTCTATTCCGAGCTTGAATTGTGGATAAGACTTAAGCCATGTCCACTGTTCCTTGGTGAGTGAAAAGACCTTTTGCTGAAAACCGGATGCATCAAGATAAGTATCTAAAATTGCCTCCTTTTCATCCTTTGTTATGGCATCTAGACCTTTCTGGAGTATACTTTTTAGAATAGGATTATCTTTATCAACAGCGATACGTAGCTGACCGGGCAAGTCTGTACGCCAAAGGCTGACCAGCTTTAAATCTGGCAAAGTAAACTTTTTAATGAGATAGGAGGCTACAACTTGGTTACCGATGTAAGCATCAGCCTTCCCTGTTACAACAGCTTCTAGGGCTTCCTGCGTAGTCTTGACCAGCAACATTTTGATATCAGGACGATCAGTGGGTAAATTTCTTGCTATAGCGTAGCCTTCTTCCAAAGCTACTGTCTTTCCGGATAAATCATCAGGCGAAAAAATATCTTCACGATCCGCTGTGGTAAATATAGCGGAATAATATTCTATATATGGCTTGGTGAAAATGAAATCCCTGAGACGCTTCGGAGTCTCATTCAATCCCGGCGCGGCATCCAGCTTTCCTGTTTTCAATTTTTCCATATGAGCTTGCCAATTGGTATCAAATACAGGATTTATATCGAGCCCGACTTTACCGGCAGCAATACGGATAAAATCCGCAGCAATACCGGCATAAGAGTCATCGTCCTGCTTCATTTCAAATGGCGGCCAATTCGGGGTTGAAGTCAGTGAAAGCGAAGGGTTTTGTTGAATATATTTCTTTTCTTCGGCGGTTAAGACTATTTCGGCCCCGGCTTTATTCTTCTGATAAAAACGGTCTCCAGAGCTCTTGATCCAGCGCTTATCAATTGCAGCAAGCTTAGACTGATTAATATCTCGGAAGCCTTTATTGATTTGTTTTACTAAATCAGTATTCCCTTTAAGTACGCCAGCATGAACGGTATTGGCTGTGGTTGAATCCGGGATACGAACAACAAGCCCCTCGCATCCTAGTCTGGTCAAAATCCTTGAAACAGTAGTCACTTCATCAAAAACAACATCAATTTTACCCGCAAGTAACTCTTTTACTATCTCATCATGATCAAGATATTCATGAATCAGAATATCATTAAAATTTTTCTTCAAATAATCAGCTTGATAAGTGCCTGCGACAACGCCGAACTTCTTACCGTCCAACCTACCCATTGAAAGTGGTTTGGAATCTGTCCGCTGATAAAACGCGCTGTTAATTGAATGCAAGGTATCGGAAAAATCCAGCCATGATGCACGCTGATCATTCTTAAATAAACCGGAATGAACATCTGCCTTGCCAGACTTAACCATATCCAAAGTTTCATCCCAAGTCCCTGCTGAAAAAGTGACTTCTGTACCTGTCTGCTTACTCCATAAATCCCACATTTCAACCAGAATCCCCGCCGGATCACCAGCAGGTGTAAAAAGAGACATAGGAGCATAGTTACTATCAATGGCAACTACGATCCTATCTTTAGCCTGAGCTTGCTGGAAACTAAACACGAGAGTGAAAACAGATACAAATATAAGGAATCGACATTGGTATGAAATAGACATAACCGCCCCGCATAAAGTGAAATTATAACATTATCACTGTAGCCTTACGTCTTTTTGCACACCGCGGCAAGAAGGGTATATTACTTATCGATAAAAATTAGTTTTTTTCACTCAACCGATAACTAGTACTCCGCCCGCCTCCGGGGTTCTGCACCAGTATTCCGCGCTCCTTCAGATCCTTGATGTCACGCAGGGCTGTATCAGTGGAGCACTTAGCCAGCTTAGCGTATTTGGATGAGTTCATGTAGCCCTTGAAATTTTCGTCTAGCATACGCCCTAGTACGAGCTGTTGACGTTCATTAATCGGCGATTGTTGGGAGATCCGTTCCCACAGGCTGGCTTTATGGAGTACATGGCTCAGTGTGGATTCGGCATTGATCAGGGCTTCTTTCAGGCAATCCAGAAACCACTCCAGCCATTTGGTAATTTCCGGTGTGCCGCGCTGCTGCCGCTCCAGATGGGAGTAGTAATCCTTGCGCTTCAATTCAATTTGCGTGGACATGCTGTAATACCGCTCCGCCGCGCCATCTGCACGGGCCAAGGCCATATCAGCAATTGTACGCGCAATACGTCCGTTGCCGTCTTCAAAGGGGTGGATGGTAACAAACCACAGGTGAGCTATTCCGGCACGCAGAACCGGATCAGTATCATCTTCGCTCTCGAACCATTCCAAAAATTTTACCATCTCATCTTCAAGGCGGTCAGCATCCGGTGCTTCGAAATGGACTTTCTCGCGTCCCATTGGTCCGGAGATAACCTGCATGGCTCCAACTTCCGCAGGACGCCAGTCTGCAACGGTTATCCGTTTGATACCGCTACGCCCTGTCGGGAATAGAGCCGCGTGCCAGTCGCAGAGCCGATCTTTGGTCAACGGCTCCGCATATCGCTGCGTGGCGTCGAGCATCATTTCAACTATGCCGTCCACATCACGCCCTGCCGGTTTCAGTCCGGCAATGTCAATTCCCAGACGTTGGGCAATAGAGGACCGAACCTCCTCTGGATTGAGGAGTTCTCCTTCTATGGCTGATGAATGAACTATGTCATTGGTAAGAGTCTTCAGCCCCGCCTCATTTCTCAGATCAAAGCCCAGATTCCCAATCTTACCCAACAACACGCCCTGCCGATGGCGGACGTCTGCCAGTTTGGAAATGAGCTTTTCAGCGTTCCATGAGAAGTTCGGCCAGTCTTGATGTTCGTGTATCCACATTGCTTTTGCCCTTGTTTGCGGTGAATGCGGGTGTTATTCGCCGCAGGTTTTGCGGTGATTGTAGAAAGTATTTGGGGCAATGGCAAATGAAAGTACCCAAAAAGTGCGAATACAGAAGGAACCACACAAATAAATTTTGCCACAACAAATTCATCCCATGACCTTTCGTGGCCTGATAAATATTCATAACTATTGATAAGATAGGACAAACAGTTTAGTTTGATCCAAAACATATTTATATTATCAATATTTAACTTTATACTAAAACATAAAATGCGTGAACATATCGAGCTAAATAGGACACTCCGCTCACTTACTGATGATGAGATTTCCGAAATCCATGAGACATACCTTGAACTATATTCTGATTCAGAAACAAAAACATGGGATGACGTATCCCAATATAAAAGAGTCGTAATCTTAGCTGAAGCAGGAACGGGAAAAACTCATGAATTCAGGGCTATTGCTCAACGCCTTCATAAAAAAAACAAAATTTCCTTCTTCATCCCCATAGAAGATCTTGCTGAAGATGGCCTAGTCGACTCATTAACAGATGAGGACCAATATAAATTTTATAACTGGGAAAAATCAAATACCGATGCATGGTTCCTACTTGATTCTGTAGATGAAGCTAGGTTGATTAACGCAAATTTTTTCAAAAAGGCTTTAAAAAAACTTGCAAAAATTTTGAATAAGAATTTGAGTCGTGCCCACATAATAATTTCTGCTAGAGTTAGCGAGTGGCGTCCAAAATCAGATAAAGAATTGGTTTCAAAAATTCTTCCTATTCCAAGAAGTCAAAACCCCACAAATATTGACAGCACAAAAGATAGTGAACAACTCAAGATTTTCCAATTAACTCCCCTTACAAGAGAACAACAACAAATATTTGTTAAAAACAATGGTATTGATACAAATAAATTTATTGATGCGATAGATAAAGCTAATGTAGAAATATATGCTCGAAGACCACAAGATCTTTTAGACCTTATTATATACTGGAAAAACAATGGGAAAATAGGTTCTCATTCAGAAATGTTAGACTTTAACATTAAAACTAAACTAAAAGAGCACAACCAAGACAAAGCTGAAAATTCACAAATCAGTGGAGAACAACTTGTCAATGGAGCTAAAATTTTAGCAACGGCACTAACACTTATAAAAAACAACAATATAGCTCTTCCTGAATACAGCAAGACAACCGGAAGAAGTTCCAATCATATTTATGCTGATGAAATATTAACAGACTGGTCCAACACAGACATAAAAACCCTACTGGACCGTCCTCTTTTTGATGAAGCAACGTATGGAAGGGTAAAATTTCATCACCGTTCTGTCCGCGAATACCTTACAGCCCTGTGGTTTGTTGATTTACTTAATTCAGGTACATCTCACCTACATATCCAAAAAATACTCTTTGGCAACAAGTACGAAACATATGTTGTCAGGCCTTCCATGCGCGCAATTTCAGCATGGATCGCATTAGAAAACAAAAAAATTAGAGACAAATTATTCCAAATTGCACCGGAAATTTTACTCGCAGAAGGCGATGCTTCAAAACTACCTATCAATTTTCGCTCAGCACTCTTAAATAACTATATAAAGCTAAGCGAAGGTAGAGACTATCTCGGTCATAATTTTGATAAGTCTTCAATAAAAAGGATTGCTTCCCCTGCCCTAGCAGACCAAATAAACAAACATTTACTTAATAAATCGATCCCTAGAGACATTAAGCACTTGCTACTGGAAATGATTTGGGTTGGAGAAATCGAGAATTGCGCTGATCTCGCCTTATCTTTTGCAAAAGACTCAAGCAATGAAGACCTGACCCGAATACATGCTTTCAACGCAGTCGGCGTAGTTAGCAGCAGTAAGCAAAAAAAAATTTTGGCAAATTCGATATTAAAAGAATGTGCAAATTTAAACCACAACTTGATTGGTGCTGCACTAGAAAATTTATTTCCATATCATATTTCCGTTGATGAATTGATTCATATCTTGCAAAGCACATACACCCCCAAAGAATTTTCACATAGCAGACTGCATTCCTACTTTCACTTCATCGAAAATTATAATCTTCCACCAAAAATAAGGGAAAATATTTGTTCTAAATTTTTAACTTTGATTAGGCAAAAACCATATATCGACAAATACTGTCAAATATCAAAAAATTATTCATGGATATTTGATTTTGCTATGGCAGTAGCTGAAATTGACCTAAATAAAAACATCGATAATCCACATAGAATTACAGATGGAGTTCTCTGTATATTTGAACTATACTATGTAACAAGAGACTATCATCAATTTAACCATAATCTAGCCCAAAAGACATCTCAACATCTCTCAAGTAATACAGAGTTACGACAGATATTCTACTGGCGAAATATCAAACAAGCATCTGCGAATAAAAGACAGCCTCACCCCTTCAACATCCGTATTCCTGGATGGGGACTCATGACGGAGAATGATCTTCCAGCTTTTTTAGAAATATTAAAGAACGAACCAATTGATCTGGGAAAAATTGCTTTAAATGCTGCAATTCAAATATGGATAGATTGCCAAAAAAAAGATTCAATTCTTCAAACAATCAGGCAAGCAATTTCAAGCAAGGAGCTCTCCAGCATCCTCCACACCCGGATTGAAGAAATTGCCAAGAAAGAGGCCGAATATAAACTAGCTGAGGAAGACAGTGCTTTCAAAAAAAAGCAACGTAAAATAAATAACGAACGTACAGCTAATTTCAATAAGTTTGTATCTAGACTGCAAGCTAATCCAGAAAAACTGTATTCAATTACAGCAGACAATCTAGAAGAAACTTTCCCTGATTTGCTACATCTTGGAAATTCTATTTGTTCAAAATCAAATTCACATAATTATAGTGCAATAGATTGGGAACTATTAATTAAAGATTTTGGAACAAGTGTAGCTAAAGCCACACGAAATGGTTTGGTTAAATTCTGGAGACTTTACACTCCTGACTTATGGTCTGAGAACTCCGAACACCCCCGAACAAATGGCAACATAGCTGGCCTATACGGACTCTCAATTGAGGCGTCCGAAACTCCTCAATGGGCTCAAAAATTAAAACCGTCTGATGCAATTATAGCTGCCCATTATATTCCTTTTGATTTAAATGGATTCCCATTTTGGGGAATTCAGCTATTACAAGAACACCCTAATGCTGTTGACAGCGTAATTATACCAAAATTAGAATGGGAATTTAAAAACAAAAGTACTTCTATTGAGCATCCTAGAACACTCTCGTCAATTCGCTATGGGGCAAAAAACTATTGGGACAAATATCATCAAGTCATTCTATCTCTTCTAAATAAATACGGTGCGGTAGGATATACGCTTGAGTACGCTATAGATATAATTTTACAGTCAAAAAACGTAGATAAGGATTTGTTTTCTACAATAGCAGAAAAGCATTATTCAAAGAAAAATGATCCTAAAGCTAATCTTACTTGGCTAATCGCTTTAATGTGCACAAATGCAAATTCAGCTCTACGAAAACTAAAAAAATGGCTAAATGAAGCACCATCTTCTACAGATTCTGATTCTAGAATGCTGAATTTTCTATCGGCTTTTTATCCCCATCACAATATTAGGTTTCACAGTATACATATTGACTTCAATAAGCCCAGCATACTTAAAGAATTAGCCCTGCTATCGTTTAACCATATTCGGGTAGAAGAGGATCGAATTAGAGAGGGAGTCTTTACACCAACTTCTCGTGATGACGCTGAACACACAAGAGGAGTATTCTTAAGATATCTTTTTGACATAGAAGGAGATGAATCATTTAAAATGCTTAAAGATTTATCTCATGAATTACCGCACAAAAACACACGAGATTACGTTAAAAAACTTTTAAAAGATAAATCTGAAACAGAATCTGAACATACTCCATGGTCAGTTAAGGAATTTAAACAATTCCAAAAGACAAAAACCAAAACACCTAAAAGCAATCATGAACTCTTCGTTGTAACTATAGAAAAGCTTGAAGAAGTTAAAGATGATCTTGAAAATGGAGAACATAGCGAAGCAACCGTTTACAAAGGAGTTAACGAAGAGACTGTTCTACGGAACTCATATGCTAAATGTCTTGAAAGACTAGCCTGTGGTCTTTATAGCACATCGCAAGAGGATGAAGACGCAGCACAGAAAAGGACCGATATCCATATTCATAACCCTAATATTTCTAGTGCTATTCCGATTGAGCTTAAAATTGCGGACAAGTGGACTGGAACCAAACTTTTTGAAAGACTAGCAAACCAACTTGTTGGGCAATATATGCGTAATGCCGAATCGAACTATGGTATCTTTCTACTTAGTTATAAAGGCGACAAGTTGTACTGGAAAAGCCCTGAGGGGGAGAATCTTGATTTTTCAAAATTGATTCTTAAACTTCAAGAATACGCAAATAAAATAATTGAACGCGAAGAAAAATGTGACGAAGTCAAAATTGTAGGTATTGACCTTACAAAGAGAGAGCAAAATAAAATTATTGTCTAAAAATTTTCCCCACCACGAGTACCCACACGAGTACACCAATTTCCAAAAACTAAAAAGTCAATACATCCCGACACAATACACCATCAATTCGGTGCCCCCCGCCTCCACCATTTCATTGATTTCATACTGTCCCATACAGTTTCACAAAGAACGTTAAACCCTTGTTATTCATACTAATAGCAAGGGTTTTTTCGTTCTCAGAAAACTCTAATTCGCTACATTTATTTATTCACTCACGATATAAAAGATATTGCCTATTGCTTACAATATCTTTTGAAAATAACTACACTGCTATTAGCTCGATAAAACAAGACTAGAAACACTAGGCAAAACGCATAGACATATTCCTAAACTTCTAAGACCGCGATATCCTGCAAGGAAACGGCAAAGTCACCGCGCTAGATACTAAAATTCATGCCGAATCAGAATTAGAGAAATACCAGATTATTCAGGATAGACTTTTTGTATCCGACTTTGATCGCTTGCTTGAGGATGTTGATAAATCACAATAAAGAATAAAGGGCTTACATTGCATTTAATGTAAGCCCTTTATTTAAATCATATTTTATGACGAATAAGTTCTTTATCTTCGAATAGTTTCCGCCACGTCGAGCAGTCGCTCTCTCACTGTGAACATATAGCGAGCCATCTTTCCTCGGTGGTCAGCGAACATGGAATCTTCTTTGCCTCGCAATACAACCGCAGGGCTGAAGGTACAGATCTTGTTCATGGCCATCATAGCCTCTTCAAGGTTCTGAGTTCCACCCTTGTCCACATTAGTAATTTTCTCAGGATACAGTTCTTTCAGCACGGTGATTACATCACGCAGAACCAACGTCATGCCTTGCGCAAAGTACACACGATCATCCAGCTCGGACCACGTCAAAGTCCCTCCAGGTGCGGAGAGCCAACCGAGTGGAACGTCGATAAAGTCTTTAGAAAGGATAAAGGTCAACATATCATAGATCTCACTAGCCTTAATGTTGACAATAGCACGGCCATCGTCCTTCTTCTTTTTGGTTACCTCCATGCCTATCAGCTTATCGGCATATTTGTGAACGTTAGCCACGCCATCTTCATACGCTGAATTGGAAGACCTCTCGAAGAAACCCCATATCCGAGGGCCATAGGTAAAATCTCGCTCACGAGCTTCTTGCATCCACTTATTTTCAGGGTCCATAGAGCCATACTTTGCCATGGTAGTGGAGAAAAACTTCTGCAAAAGAGTTGTCGCTGTAAGAACTCCAAGCTTGCGATTGACCGCATTATCGAAATGAGATTTTGGATTCACAAACAGATACTGAGGGGTCCACCCATCAGCCAGCTCAGTCTCCAAACGGGATACAATTGCCAACGCAAGTACCCTACCCTTCAAAGTTTCAAGCTTTTCCTTATTCGCCTCAGAAGCATTTGGATTGTTAAAAGCAGGATCAGCCTTAACTGCTACGATCTCCGAGCGAACAGAAGATGAAATTTCAGGCCACTGAGTAACAGAGAACATATAACCAAGGCCCGAATAGGCCCACCAAAATCCCCACAGTAACAAGGGGATAAAGATAGCCAACACCTTACCACTAGTCGGAACAATTTTATGCAGTTTTTTAAAAATACTCATAATAACACCCTTTTTTCTTTATTATTCACATTATCACATTTTCTTACTCATTCTACCGAGCCAGAATTCAACTCGCACTGAATGCGGTGAATGTAGATTTTATTTATCGCAAGGGCAATGAGTTTTGGATTTGAAGGAATCATTAGAACTAAGCTGCAACAAGCTTGCTATGGCTCTTTGTATTCCAGCGCAGCGTGTAATATAAAATATGAAAATTTTCCCTATATGAGTCCCCCCCCGCCTCACCATTAATTCACCCAAAATATCCCGGCCTTTCTAAGAAAGACCGGGATTTTGTTTTTCAGGGGGATTACCGGGAAGACTACCGAAGCATCTCCTATAAAATTTGAGCAATTTCATTTTAAGCTACTGTTCTACCTTCCCTCGTATCACGACTTACGCTTTACGCCACCAAACCACGGACATTCTGCCGGGTTCATTATAAATTCCATCTATGGAATGACGTTCAATATGAGCGTTGATCAACTCGAGATCCTGCTCTGTGGGTGTACGTTGCTTGGATAGAACCTTGGTGAACATGCTGTAGGCTGATTCTACTGACCTTTTCATGGTATAGCCGAAAGATTTTTTTGAAGGTTCGCGCCCCAGTGCCTCAAGCCCACGGAACACGCCTTCAACACGGTCAAAACTACTGGAGACCACTCCGAGCTGTTTGTGAAGTGCTGCATTTTCCGAATTAGGATCAAGCTCAGTATCACAAATGCAACACCACTGCCTGCTTCCGCTTTCCATCATATCAGCAAGCTCTGCAATCTCCGGGAACTGCCATGCTGCATGACAGAGCAGACTCAAATTATGGTCCGGTGAAGCCATAGCCTCAGCATACTCCTGCCCGGTCATAATTCGCATTTCGATATTTTCAATCCCTGCGGCACGTGAATTCTTCTCTAGCCGCTCAGCCATATTTTGGGCGGGTTCAACCCCAATAACTTTCAAAGATTTACGGGCAAGGGGAATCGTCACTGCTCCCACACCGGATGCAATCTCCAGCACTGATGAATCCGGCTGGATCACACCACTTTCCTCAAGAATCTTAACAATTTCATAGCCATATGAAAATTCCGATGTGCATATGAAATCATCATAATCATCAGCTCGTCCGTTCCAGTAATCCACGCTGCTTATTTCATTCATGCGGCCCATATTGTCGCGCCACGCTTTTATCCAATCGATACCCTGCTCCGCGCTAATCAAATCTCTATCCATATTATCTCCCACGCTAAACCTGTTACACATTTAACTTTATGACTTGATTAGTTTTAATAATTTAAATATCGTGCCACTGTCAAAACAATCTTAGGAGGAAAATACCCGAATGCGCAATATTTTTATGAGATCCATTTTACTGACAATCCTGCTTACACTAATTTCCAGCACTGCCTTTGCCGGACAGAAAACCATTAAAATAGGTTCACCGTGGGGTCCAAAAACCCTTGATGTCCAGAAATCAGGTTATGCATTTCAGCGAATCGGAATAGTCGAATCCATGATCGGTGTTGACTTCAACTTAAAATTTACTCCGCACCTAGCAGAAAAATGGACTGTATCTAATGACAAGCAGACTTGGACTTTCACACTGCGCAAAGGTGTTAAATTTCATGACGGAACGCTTCTCACAGCGCAAATCATGGCCGACAACCTGAAAAGACTCATGAAAAAGGGAGCACTTCTCAAGTCTGTCCCTATCACATCAATTACAGCCAGCGATGATCAAACCCTGAAAATTGTAACATCCAAGCCCTTTGCCCCGCTTGCAGCATACTTATCAAAAGGAGAGGCGGCAGCTCTTGCGCCTTCTTCATTTGATGCAAAAGGCAATGTGATCAAACCGATAGGAACCGGACCCTTCAAATTTGAATCGTGCAAATTAAAAGACAATCTGGTTGCTGTCCGCAACGCGAACTATTGGGGAAGCCAAAAGGCCAAGATCGATAAAGTGATCTACAAAGGTGTTCCCGATGCAATGACCCGCACAGCCATGCTGCAATCAGGAGAGCTCGATATTGCGCAACTCCTTCCTCCCGAAGCTATCGCCAACCTCAAAGCCAGTGGTAAAAATATACAGACCAAAGCCATCGGACGTACTCGTTTTGCCGGATTCAACATGGCCGAAGGCCCTTTCACAGATAGAAAAACAAGACTTGCCATCAACTACGCCATAAACCGTCAGGACCTTGTTGACTTTGTACTCGACGGCATCGGTGAACCGGCAAAAACCATCTATCCCCCGGTAATTTTCTGGTCCAACACAAAACTTGAAGGCTTCCCTTACTCTCCTGAAAAGGCCAAAAAACTTCTTACCGAGGCTGGCTGGAAGGACACTGACGGAGATGGAATCCTTGATAAAGACGGTAAGCCTTTTGCCTTCAAACTGGTAACCTACCCGGAAAGAGCAACCCTGCCCCCGACTGCTGAAGTGATTCAAAGCCAGCTCAAAAAGCTGGGCATCAAGGTTGAACTGGTAGTTGTTCAGGTAGATCTGGCCAAGAAGATGCGTGATTCTGGTGACTTTGGAATGACCATCGTAGGCCGCGGACTTCTCTTTGTCCCGGACCCGGATTTCAACCTGAACGCAGACTATTTATCTGCCAACACTTTCAAGCCGGGCTGGGGTGCATATCATTATGATAACCCGGAAGTGGATAAACTTCTTAATCAGGGACGTCAGGAATTTACCACCGAAAAACGTAAAGAGATTTATGACCGGATTCAGGAGCTCCTGCTTGAAGACGCTCCCATGGCCTACCTCAACTACTACACAAACATTGACGGTGTAAGCCCCAGAGTAAAGGGGTATGTGATGCACCCGGTTGAACACTGCTTTCACCTTGAAAGAATTGAACTCAACTAGATTGCCTCATTGTGTATATCTTCAAATCAGCCCTTCTTAGAGTTGCGACGCTGGTCCCCGTACTTATCGGGGTCAGCGTCGCAGCCTTTCTTTCTCTGGCAATGTTTCCCGGTGATCCTGCTGAGATAGCGCTTGTCCATCTGATGGAAATGGAATCCCCGCCGCAGGAAGCGGTTCAGCAGCTCAGGGAAGAAATGGGCTACAACCGTTCTATTGCTGTTCAGTATTTCTGCTGGCTGGAACGGGGCTTAAGCGGAGATCTCGGCTATTCTATCCAATCCGGTCAGCCCGTAACAACTGAGCTGCGGCAGGCGATAGGCCCCTCAGTACTCCTCGCCTCTGTCGCCACATTCCTGACAGCACTTATTGCCATCCCTCTCGGCACAGCAGCAGCGGTAAATGCCGGAAAGGCTGTAGACAAAGCTGCTCTTGGAATATCATTGATTCTGTCATCCATACCGGATTTTTTTCTGGCCGTAATATTTATACTGATCTTTTCGCTCCAGTTACAGCTGGTTCCTGTGGCCGGATACGGCAACTGGTACAACCTCATACTTCCCGCGGCATCTCTGGCCCTGATCAACTCCTCCATAACTGCCAGACTGATGCGCACCTCAATGCTCCAGACCCTGCGGGGAAAATACATACTTACCGCAAGGGCCAAAGGATTGCGGGAGTCGGTAGTGATCGGCAGGCATGCACTTAAAAATGCCTTTCCTCCTGTGCTGCATTACCTCGGAACGCAGGCAGGGCACATGATCGGAGGGGCTGTTGTCATTGAATCAATTTTTCTCTGGCCCGGAATAGGAAGACTGCTTGTGGAGTCTGTACGCTCCCGTGATATTTTCGTAGTTCAGGGATGCGTTCTGGCAATCGGAACCGCATATGTTGTCATCATACTGGCTGCTGACCTGATCAATATATTTCTCGACCCCAGATTTGAAGAAGGCAAATAATGTATAAACCCAAATTCTTCAGTAAATCATTTGCCGTAGGACTGATCATAATATCAGCAATTGCCATTATAGGGATTGCCGCTCCGCACATTGCTCCCCATGATCCGGTTGAGCAGCATTTACGACACCGACTTAAGGGACCGGATGCAAATTTTATTCTCGGAACTGACTATCTCGGCAGGTGCGTTGCCAGCAGGCTTATCTATGCAATACGCCCTTCCATAGGTCTTGCGCTGACCGTGACCCTCATAACCGCTTTCACCGGACTGACCGTAGGGGTTATTGCAGGGTGCTGCAAAAGGCTGGACGGATTACTTATGCGCATAACGGATTGTTTTTTTGCTTTTCCGGGAATAGTTGCGGCGCTGCTGTGTATTGCCATAACCGGCCCCGGTGCGACAGGACTCATTCTGGCCCTATCGATTCCCGGCTGGCCAAAATTTGCCCGTGTTGCCCGCAGCGTTACCCGCACCGCCATGAGCGGCCTGCATGTTGAGACTGTACGCTCGATGGGAGCCGGAAGACTGTACATTATTCGCACCTGTGTACTGCCTGAAGTCTGGCCCCAGATAACAACCATAGCCGCCATCGGCGTGGGCGGAAAAATCACCGCCATTGCCGGACTGGGCTTTCTGGGACTGGGAGTTCAGCCTCCCGCTCCGGAATGGGGAACCATCATGAGCAAAGGACTTCCCTCGCTTGCAGTTGCACCGCATGTTCCGCTGCTTGCAGGGCTTTGCATTGCGATTTCGGTAATGGGCTTCACCCTTACTGGCGAAGGACTGCGGGATATGCTCGACCCGCACTCGTACAAGAAGCATTTATCATGCCCCCTGCCGGAGGAAATTTAATGAACAATCCGCCACCGCTTCTTGAGATAAAAGATCTTTCCATAAACTTCCCTTCCGAAGCAGGAATTGTCTCCGTGGTTGATGACTTCAATCTCAGCATCGGAAGATATGATCAGTGCTGCCTTCTCGGGGAATCCGGTTGCGGAAAAACCGTAGCTGCACTTGCTATACTGAACCTTCTTCCTCCCGCAGCAGAGATCAAAGGCGAAATAATTTTTGAAGACAGAAATCTACTTAGCTTAACTCCGGATAAAATAAGACAGGTCCGAGGCAAAGACATTGCCATAATATTTGAAACCCCTGCCTCCTGTCTTAATCCGGTGATGAGTATCGGTAAACAGATCGCCGAAGCCATAGAACGGCAGGGTTTCACTAGAAAACAGGCCCGCAAGGCTGCGATAGAAATTCTAGCAAGGACCGGAGTGCCTGATCCAGAAATCCGGTCCCGCCAGTATCCCCACCAATTTTCAGGCGGAATGCTGCAACGGGTCATGATTGCAATGGCACTTGCGGCAAAACCGAAACTGCTCATTGCAGATGAACCGACCACCGCCCTTGACCCTACGGTGCAGATGCAGATCATCGAACTTATGCAGGATGTAGTAAATGAGCTTTCAGCGTCACTTTTGCTGATTACCCATGACCTTGATGTGGCCGCAGAACTTTGCGCAAATGTTGCCGCCATGTATGCAGGGCAAATAGTGGAGACAGGTCCGCTTCACAAAATATTTAAAAGCCCACGCCATCCCTACGTGCAGGCCCTGATGAAAACGTTTGATCATGAAAGGTTCTGTCCCATCTGCGGAAGCCCGCCCCCACTCACTGCTCCGCCGCAAGGCTGCCGCTTCCATCCCCGCTGCCCTGAAGCAAATGGAATATGCTCTATCGAAAAGCCTCTGCTACAAAACGGAGTGAGGTGCTCCGCATGAACAGGCAAATGCTGCAAGTCGAGAGAATTGATAAATTTTTCAGCACAGGCCTGATACGCAAGATCAGAACTATGGCGCTGAAAGAGATCTCTTTTTCTCTGGAAAAGGGAAAGTGTCTGGCCGTGGTTGGAGAATCAGGTTCGGGAAAAACCACTCTAGGTAGAATCATTCTAGGGATGGAAAGACCTTCAGCCGGAAACGTTTTTTTTAATGGCGAAAACATCTTCAACAGGACAAACGCTAAATCCTGCCGGAGAGCTATTCAAATGATTCCCCAAGATGCAACAGCAAGTCTGAATCCGGCCATGAAAGTCCAAGAACTGCTGCTTGAACCTTTCAAAATAACGAAACAATTGAATGGAAACCGCGAGAAACTGCTCGAAGGCTCCCTTGAGACAGGTAAGCTGACATCTGACCTTCTCGGCAGATATCCACACGAGCTTTCCGGGGGACAGCGCCAACGCATCGCCATTGCCCGGACGCTCTGTTTGAACCCGTCACTGATTATTGCTGATGAACCAGCGGCCTCTCTGGACAGATCTATTCAAGCCCATGTGCTTTCAATTTTAAAAGAGAAAGTTGAAGAAGAAAATAAATCATTAATGCTTATTACACATGATTTGAGATCAGTACGGCTTATGGCGGATCAGATTGCAGTCATGTATTATGGAAATATTGTAGAGTATGGATCTGCTGAAAAAATATTGAAGCATCCCTGCCATCCTTACACAATAGCCCTTGCTTCATCTGTTCCCGGCCTGCTGCCAGAGACTGAGAGAATCAGACTGAAAGGGGAACCGCCCAGCCCGATAAATCCCCCAGCAGGATGCTCCCTGCATCCCCGTTGCCCCATTGCTGTTGAATCTTGCCAGAACACACCGCAAACGTTGCAAAATTTTGGCAACAACCACTGGGTCAGGTGCAGCCATTCAAACTAATTTTTTGCCTGACTCTCTGTATAAAAAAGGAAAATACCGTCTGTATCCGCTGCCATTTTGGCAACTAAACCAAACTTGAACCCAACAACGAGAACAACTATGCACCTTGATTCAGAAAAGACCACAGCAGGTAACAGCCATCACGAACATGATCATGCTCCAAACGAAAAATCTGATCATGGATGTCACGACCACAGTCATGAGCATTACGACCATCATCACCACGATCATAGTCATTCACACGACCATAGTCACTCACACGATCATTGCCCCCAGCCTCTAGATGGAAAAAGAGGCATTCTGCTGACTGCTTTCGGCTGTGCACTTCCGCATACCCATCACCTCTATGACCAGTTTGAAAATGAAGTCCGGCAGCAATATCCTGATATGGACATCCGCTGGGCTTTCACAGCCAACCGTATCCGAACCAAGCTTCGCAAGCGCGGTATCCCCTGTCTGTCCATAGCTGAAGCCCTTTCACAAATGGTGGATGATGGTTTCAGCCATGTAGCAATTCAATCTCTCCACACAGTGCCGGGCGTAGAATATGATTGGGTTGTGCAACAGGCTCAGGGCATGTGCCATCCGCGTAAAGGGTTAACTCAGATCAGCATAGGAGCACCGTTGCTCCACGTAATGGAAGATCTGGAGCAAACCGTAGAAGCTATCGCCAGATACCTTCCATTCGAACGGAAAGAAAGTGATGGCGTCATTTTGGTCGGCCACGGAACGTATCATAAAGGGCATACCTTTTATATGGCCCTTGAAGGTTTGCTTTCACGGACTTTACCCAATGTCGTGGTAGGTACGCTTATGGACAAAACAGGCCCGACCAGCCTCGGCGAACATTTTTTGGATAAAGGGATAAAGCGGGTCTTTCTAATCCCGTTCATGTGTGTACCCGGTCATCATGTCCAAGTTGACCTGTTCGGACAGAGTCAACACGCTTGGAGAAGTACCCTTTCCGCCATGGGTATAGAAGTAGTCCCTGTCACCAAAGGAACTCTCGAACACGATGATTTTCGTAGTATCTGGCATAAACATCTGGATAAGGCAGTACACGAACTAGAATAAACGAGGGCAACTCCAAATACCATAGGCTAATCCTCAAACAACCGATAACGGGTACTCCGTCCGCATCCATCATTTAATTTCGCCCGAAAAATCCCAGCCTTCATTTGAAAGGCTGGGATTTTAAAATTGCCCTACCAGCAAACACATTTCCCTCCCCCTATCCACACCCACAATTTTCCATTACTATGATGTAACCATGTGAACAATATTCATCCTGCTAATGGAGAATTTCCATGACCCTACCTCCACCCCTGAACCTTCACGCACTGGCTGTACTGACCTTAACGGCTATTGCATTGCTCTTGTTCAGTAAAAAGAAAATTCCACTTGAAACTTCAAGCCTGCTCATCCTTTTACTCCTGACTGTTGGATTCCAAATTTTCCCCTATAAATCCGAAGGGGAAACCTTCCATGCCGTCAATTTCTTTTACGGCTTCGGCAACGAAGCACTGATTGCGGTATGCGCGCTTATGATTGCCGGACAAGGAATTTTACGAACAGGATCGCTGGACCCACTGGGCCGTTTACTGGCCCGGGCTTGGAGGAAAAGCCCTTCCATTTCATTTTTACTGACCCTGCTGCTGGGAGCATTCATCAGCGCCTTCATCAATAATGTTCCTGTGGTGGTTTTACTGCTGCCGGTCCTCATTAGCGTATCCCTGAAAACAGGGGCTCCGGCTTCATCCGTACTCATGCCCATGGGCTTTTCTACCCTGCTTGGCGGAACCGCCACTACCATCGGGACATCCACCAACCTGCTGGTTGTCTCGGTCGCAGCGGATATGGGGCTGAAACGCATAGAAATGTTTGATTTTGTCTTGCCTGCAATCATCGCCGGAAGCATCGGAATTTTATATCTTTGGCTGATCGCCCCACGTATCATTCCAGAAATAGAAATCACTCTGACTGACAGTTCTCCGCGCATATTCACCGCCCACCTGGAGGTTACCGAGGGCAGCCCTCTGGAAGGAAGCCCCCTTTCAAAAGCATTTAAATTGACCGACAACACCATGAAGGTTTCCACCATTGAACGTGGCGAGGGAAAACCGATATATCTGCATCCGGGGACCATCCTACAAGCCGGTGACCATCTGGTCATAAACGACACCCCGGAACAACTGAAAGAATTTGAAAAAATTCTGCACGGAACTTTGTACCCTGTAGGATCAGTAGTCCCCTTTGATGCTGAGCACCCCTTTAGGGCTGCTGACCAGCAAATCGCTGAAATTGTGATCTATCAAGGATCACCGCTAAACGGGACTACATTAAAAAAATATCATTTTGCAGAACGGACCGGCATGACACCTCTGGCCATTCACCGTTCCGGCAAAAAACTCAAACGGTACTTAGACAAGATTAGTGACATAAAACTGGAACTCGGTGATATTCTGCTGATTCAGGGACCAAGACAAAAAATATCGGAACTCAAAAAGAACACCAAGGTGTTGGTCTTGGATTCCACAATGGATCTTCCATATTCTCGGAAGACTCACCTTGCAATGGGCATCATGCTGGGAATAATACTGTCCGCTGCTTTCGGAATACTCCCCATAGCCATCAGCGCACCATGCGGGGCACTGTTCATGATTCTGACCGGATGCATAACTTGGAGAGATGCCACAAGAGCCCTGAATGTGCAGGTAATTCTGATTGTTGTGACCAGTCTTGCCCTCGGCAAAGCCATGCTTATAACTGGCGGTGCGGACTTTCTGGGCACATTATTCGTGTCATTGAGCGGGGATGCTCCGGCAGCCATGATTATCAGTGGCCTCATGCTGCTGATGGCCGTTTTCACCAACGCCATCTCCAATAATGCGACAGCTGTAATCGGCACTCCCATAGCCCTGTCCATTGCCCACCAATTAAACCTTGATCCGGAACCGTTCGTATTGGCAGTCCTGTTCGGGGCTAACATGAGTTTTGCCACTCCCATGGCCTACAAAACCAATCTACTGGTAATGAACGCAGGGGAATATTCATTTTCGGATTTCTTAAAAGTTGGAACCCCGCTGGTAATAATCATGTGGATAACATTATCAATTGTTCTGCCGATGATTTATCTTTGAGAAACAACACCCCCTTTTTCTAAAAATAAATAATACCCCCATTGACAAAAACTCCTTATTAACGGAGTTCATAACTGATTATTTTAAATCCAAATAAACCGTGGGGTCGTTATGCATAAGAAACTCATTCTACTTTCAATTGTTATCTTTTCCATCCTCTGCATGGGCGGCTGCTCTACCCGCAACGTAACTCCACCGACTCCGCTATCTGCCTTTAACCCGGCTCTTGGTTCATTTAATGTACGTATTGTGCTTTTTCAGCTGAAAGGAAGCGGCATCCCTGAACGTGTTGAGACCGGCGCGCTTCCTATTGCTCAAAGTGCAATTCAAACTTTGGCCGGACTTGGATATAAATATCAGCCGGACGGCGAAGTTGATTACCTTATTGAAGCCCGTGTGGGTTCTATTTCCCCTAAAGCAATGGCTCATGGCGCGCAGCAACAAGTAGGTTTCTCCGACTCCCTGCCTTATGGCCCTACATTCAGAAGCTACCCGGTGGTTGTGAATACTTGGTCACCCGGAATTGAACGCGCTAAAACCGGGCCGAACACATGTTTTCTTGTTGTGGAATTGCTGGTGAAAGAAAGTAACGGCCAAGGCCAAACTGTAATCTATTCCGGTTCCCCTGATCCTATTGAGGTTCCCTATGAATTAGGTTGTCCTTTTGCAAAATGCGGACAGGGCGTGAACCAAGGTTTGACCGATTTCCTGCGTAAACGCTTTGCTACTGCGGCTAACTAGTTCGCAGAACCTCCCCGTGCAACCTGACGCTCATTAAATCTATATTACCAGCATTTTTCTGATGGAGATTCAATATGAATAAGTTCATTACCCTCACAGCCTTACTGATAATTCTTGGTGGCTGCTCCTCATGGCATAATGATAATTACCCTGACCCGGCAGTGGCTAAAGCAGAATTTAAAAAAGACAGAAAGAAATGTGAAAAGCGAATAGAAGAAAAGCTCCAGATAGGCAAAGGGGATCGATCAAGAACCATGACAACTAATAGCGCTAGATTTTCCGGCAACTACATCAGGACAAATGAAATTGATAAATGCATGAGGTCGCGGGGCTGGAGAGAAAAGTAATAGCCCTACCGATACCGACCATAAATCTTTGAAATAGTGCCATCATCCAAAAGCTTCTTGATAGCTTTATTGAGCTTGGGGAGTGCGTCTTTCCTGCTGGGATGAACACGAATCATCATGGGTACGGAATTGCACGGCCGACTTACGGCCAATTGATTTTTGAGTTGCTCAGTCTTAATTCTATACAAGGCAAAATCTTTATTCATAATTGCCTGATGCAAACGACCGGCGATCAACATCTGGATAAGCTTATTCTCATTTTTGAGTTGATGTTCCTTTATGCGTCCATCCGCAAAATATGGACCGAAAACAGGATATGTGTAGCCCGCTACAGTCCCCAGGGTCTTACCTACTAAATATTTCGGCAAGCAAGCTGATTGCGCATATTTGGCGTTATACAAAACAACCTGCTCGGACACACCAAACGGAATGCTGTAAATCCCTGGAACAGAAGAATGCCCCCTCCATGCGGGATTGGCCATGGGTTCTATATCAACTTTGCCTGTTGCAAACTGGTATAAGGCACGCTTGTAGGGAAGACGAACAAACTCAAATGTATCCCCGGTTTCCTTAGAAAGTGCAGTAAAAATATCTTTAACAATGCCCGTCTGAGAACTGTTTGCCGGGAAATAGTATGGAGGAAAGGATTCGATATAGCGAAGAACACGGTAATTCTCAGCAGCACTGTCTTTTGCAAAATACGGAACCACAACTGAAATAACTACGACTATCCAAATCACCATATATTTCATGCTATGCATCTTTAAATCTCCACCAAACCAGTTTTCCCCAAAACTTAAACACCAAAATTCGACCCGTCTCGTGCAATTCCAATATAATAAAACGTCCTCTTATAATCTTTTCCCAGGTAAAAATAAATAGTTGTATCTTTTTTTACTCACAAATATAATTCACATTATCTACCCTTGATTGAATAATTCCTTAGAGTTATACTATTTCCTTATATATCAAACCCGTCAGCTATTTAAGGAGATCGGATGAAATTGTACAACTTCATGCCTCGAATCAAATTCATCGCTATATTCATTCTTATTTTCACAACACTGCTCGTAGCGCACCCGGCAAAAGCCGCAGATTCTGTTGCGCCTAAGAAACTCAACATTGCGGTAATCCCTGAGCGTGGCGATCTGGACTTCTGGCACTTACTGAAAAAAGGAGCAATCAAAGCCGCCACTGACGATGGCAACATCAAAGTGCTTTGGATCAATCCGGCTGGCTATGGAAGCTTCAAAGAGCAAAAAAAAGAACTTGAATGGTGCATCCAAAATAAAGTGGACGCCGTTGTTATTTCCCCGGTACATAGCTTGAGAATGTATGACTCTTTAAAGAAAGTCATACGGAAAGGGATACCGGTCATCCAAATGGTTTCAAGGGTTTCCAACAAGATAAACGCAGGTTACGTGCACTCTAATAATTTCAAAGGCGGGGCACTGGCCGCAGAATATTTGCATAAGGAATTGAGCGGTTCAGGTTCAGTGGTGCTGGGCATGTTCACAAAGGGCAATTCCCCGGTGAATAGAAGAATTGAAGGTTTTAAACATCAATTAGAAGAGTCCGGTTCCAAGCTTAAAATTGCCAAGGCTATTTATGTCGGCAAGCAACTGGACAAAGGCTCCTCTAAGATTCGCGTAGCTATGTACGGCAACGATAATCCGCACAAGAAGAAGAAAATTAAAGCCGTAATCGGCTTTAATGAGAGCAGCAGCGAGATACTTATTAAGACCCTTGAACAGTTAGACAAACGTGAAGGGATAACTTTTGTAGCTTTCAATCCAGATCCGCAGATGGTTAAGGAGATTCAAGAAGGCACAATCTCCGCCGGGGTGGCGCAAGACCCGTATGAGATAGGAAGAATTGCCGTTACCCAAGCGGCAATGGCTGCAAGAGGCCAAAAGACACCGACAGAAACAACAACCAAAGTATACTTAATAACTAAAGAAAATATATTGCAGCCTAAGATTCAGGAAGTGCTGGGGTTAAAGGAGCGGAGCATCAAGCCATAATCTCATCCACGAAATACAGTAATGAGAAATCCCCTTGCTATTCATATGAATAGCAAGGGGATTCTTTTAAAGTTGCAGCAGAATTTTCTTCTACTTCATGCCGCGCTTGGATGCCTTAAGCGGGTTAACCATTTTTGATTTCCCGGCTACCTTAGTTTTGATGAGATGTTTATTATCTTCAAATAGATCAACAGTAGCAAAACCATGTTTTTCTAAAAGATCCCATGCCTCCTGACGATCGACTCCATACCTGTTAACATCAGCGTGCTTCTTATCCACACGAGTCTGTTCTGTCAGATACAAACCTCTATTATCTATAGCTAAAAGTCTCTTCTCGCCGTCCAGTTCAACTTCCTGAATAATCATGTCCGCAGTTGTTCCGAATCTGTTTACTCCATCAAGCATTTTAATCCCCCTTTGGGTATAGATTTATATTTAGTTTGAAATTGAATTTCAAACTCATCTACACCAGTTGATTTAGACTTGTCAAACTACTGATGAGTGAATCACTATATCCGCTTCCACGCAGCCGGACATGGCGGCCATAAATTCAATAAAAGCTGCCCTGCTCCCCAGCACAGCCCGTTTTCCTTTCAGATATCCGGGCTTAGTACCTGTAAGCGGGCACCCTTCAGTATCATCCGCCGTATTTCCTGTGTGGATACGCACATAGGAACGGTTAGGAACATCCTTAATTGTCCATAGTTTCCGTCCCTTGGAGGGGGAAAATTCAAGTTTTAATGGGTAACGCCCTTCAGGAATACACGAAACATCTTTCCGATTACCACGCCATGGTTCTTCAAGAGTCCAACAAATAGATTTACCATCTACAAGCAGCCCTCCAAGCGTTGCTTCCTCTCCAGATTCAACACGTATCAATTCCACTTTCCGCATACACAAACCTTCCTTAAAATAATTAAAGTTAAACTTGAACGACCTGCATCACCGCACTCAAGCCCATCTTTATTATCTATAAGAAAAAGGTCTCCACCCAGCTTGACAATGTCCTGTCATTCGCTCCCGCATCATGGTATTTGGGGATAAATGAAACCGAAATTTGTAATAGCCATTGAAGACGACTTTGAAATCATGGGCAACGGAACCGGACATGTGGCTTACCATCAGCATTACCCGGCTAAAATGCTCATGAACATAGCCCGTTGCCGAGATATAAAATTATCCTTTATGGTAGAAACAGCGCACCGTCTTGTGCTGGAAAGATTGAAAAATACTTGCCGCTCTATCAACACACAGGCCCATCTTTGGGATGATACTGTGCTGGAAATGCTGGAAAGCGGTTTCGATGTACAACTACATCTGCATCCACAGTGGCTTGATGCAAAATACACTAATGGACAATTTGAACTCGGAAACATTTGGAATATCGGCAAATTTACACATCAAGATCAGCAGGCCCTTATTTCAAATTCACTGAAATTACTGAATGGATTGGCTGCTGAAGTTGATAATAATCATAAAATTATATCCTTCAAAGCCGGGTCATGGGGTATGCAGCCCTCAAGTTCTTTGCTCTTTATTCTGGCTGATAACGGAATCAAAATCGTCATGGGGGTGCGCCAAGGAATGTTTTTTCCTGAAGCCGGAATTGACTACCGCAAACTTGAAGAATCCTGCCAGCCCTACCATCCTGATTTTGCGAACATTGAACGCGTCGGTCCCAAAAGCGACATTACAATCATCCCCTTACAACCTTTCGCCCCTGACCTGCTGACGTTTGCACGCTACGCCTTTAATCAACTGAGTGACAGATATCGCTACAGCAACAATATCAATTATCTGCATACACAAAAAATCTCTGGCAAGATAAAACAAACGTCTCCGCTAGGTAGTAAAAAAATTAATTTTTCCCTGCATCCGTATAAAACCCATTTAAAAATCGGTAACCAGAGATTCAGCTATCTTAAGACATCATTTGATACAGTAATCAGAAATTTTCAGAATTCAGACCTACCGCTGATTCCTATAGTCATTGAGTGTCATACCAAGCAAATCCATAACTATGTCAGAGACATAGAACGGTTTCTTGATTATATACTTGAGAAATACGAAGATATGGTGGAATTTGATGATATGACCGGGCTGGCAAAGAAAATTGCAGCCGGAGCAATCAAGGTAAAATCGAGGTCCTGAACATGGCTAGGAAACGAAACATTCTGCATAAGCCTGACACATACGACCAAAAGTTAGAAGCCGAGTTACTTGCTAGCGGCATGCCGGATACCTGTGAATATCGCGAATCCTATTTATCCAAAATCCATTTCAAGAGAAACAACTCATTCAGCACGGCGGATCTTCACGAGGTCTGCAAGACACTGGCAGTCTTTTACTTAAATTCAAACGATGTGCGCTTTTTTAACGAGTACCTGTGGTTTTCAGACAATGCGGATCAAGACAAAAACCTGAGAGATCTTGTTGTTGCTCATTTTCATAACCAATTGACCAGCAATGCAACCCACCCCTTTCCTATATCTGAAGACAAAGAACACACAGCCCATTTAAATGATCTATTAAAAAAAACCGCTTCTGCACCGCAAAATTACAGCCAAGGCAACATTGCCCTTTTGGGCAGCCCTACATTCTTCACAAATATATATAAAAAACTTACTTCCTGCGGATTCAACGTTAAGTGCTTTTTTATCCCGCATCACCAGAACTCAAAAGTACGCTTACTTTTTAAGAACAGACTGGCCTTTTTCATCTATCGGATACTTAAAGGTTGCCACATTCCTTACCAGAAGCTTGCGGCAGATCATTCGAATATAAGCATCGGCAACGAACTAGAAAAGCACAACCTCAATGTAGGATTCCACAAGCTCGGATTCATAATCAAACCCAACATTATTAACGCCTTTAAAACTGGACTTATCAATGATCATTGGGGGCTGCTTCCCTATATACGCGGACGCTCCTCAATAGAATTTTCACTACTTTGCGGAGTTCCATTGGCAACAACATCTCATCTGGTGGAATCTACAATTGATACCGGCCCTATAGTGGCTTGCCATTCTTACGAACAGGCCACAAAACTGAAATCCGTTAGTGCCATAAAAAAGGTTATCCGCTCTGAAACAGATAAACGGGCTGCTGAATCTATTAAAATCCTAAGCTCTAATCAAAAACCAATAGCTAAAAACAACACCTCAAAAGGACTGACATTCTATAGTATGCACCCTGCATTGGTTAAGTATATTGACACCATAATTCTGTCCTGATCCCCGCCACATCTTAATATTGTTGAGCTTTTCCCCCCTTCGTTCATGCAACTAAATTGTACGAAAAAGTTCGTTGACAACTCCCCGAATAGAGATATTTTAAGAATAACCAGTAACTACTGGTAAGTATTTATTTTGCTATCAAAATGGGAGGACAGATGAAACTCGTCTCAAAATTCTCAAAACCAAGTTTATGGCTCTCAGTATTAGCTATTCTATTTTGGGCTGTTCCAGTCCTTGCCCTAACTAACGGAACTCCAGCTGGACCGGCCTCGGCCGACCAGCAGGTCTATGACGAAGCACTCACTTTGCTTTTCAAAACCTTCATCCTCGCTACCTTCATAGAAGTCTCATTTACAACCCTTTTCGACTGGCGAGTATTTATCAAACACACCTACAATAAAGGTTGGAAAACCCCCGTCATCGTCATCACCCTCTTCATTTTCTGCAAATCAGCTGATCTGGACATAGTCCAAAAATTGGTAACTATCCTTTTCGGCGATGGACATCCAGTAAACGCAAATATTGATTTCTTCCTGACCTCCATGCTGCTAGCCGGAGGTAGCGGGAGCATGAACGCCCTCTTTGAAAAGCTTAAAATACGCGATCCCAAGCAAAGGGAAAAACGATTCCTTGAAGCGCAAGGTGAAGATAATCTTAAAAGTGAAAATGAACGTCTAAAAGAAGAAATTCGCCAACTCAAGGGAGAGCCGGACGCAACTCCATCCGCCACTGAAGGAGGTGCATAATGATAATGGATACAGCAACAATCATTATTTTCGCCATACGGGCTTCCATTAAAATCGGGGAGGCTGGATACAAGAGTTATGTGGATATTACCCGTAACCGGGAATTGGTGCTGCCTCTGCCACGAATGCCGGAACTTATGACCAATACCAGAGCTTGGCGCTTGTTTTTCAATGAGGAAGGTGAAGCTAGACATTTTGTCGACGGTGATAATGAAAGAAAGATAAATGCATGGCCCAAGCTTCAAAATTTTAAAGAAAAGACACTTGAATCATTGACTGAAGAGGAACTTGAAACTCTTCTGGAACTGGCAAAACAGGCCAAGATGGCTATCCTTCTGGAAGAAGATCCGAAATTTTCATTAAGCAATATTCATAGCATAAGCGCGTTACACACGGTCCAAGGCTGGGAAAAAGGTTTATCAACTGCGACGGCAGTACAGCATGTAGCAGGTACTATAATTGAAGTCGGTGTTGATTTTCTACAACTGAACCCACAATTATTTAATACCAATACATCTGAGGGAAAACTGATCAAACATTTCATTGATGAACTTGATCAAATAGATTTCTCCGAAGAAACCCTAGACAATCTTCCCGTATTGCTTTTCGCAGCAACCCTTGAAACAGTAAGCTCAAATTCTCAAATATTTGGCAACAATAAGAATGTACATGCCTTAATCGGAAATTCAGCCAATAAAATAGCCACTCTCGTTAAAGACCGTAATAACAAAATCAACCAAACCGGACTTACTGCCACTGAAAAAAGAAATAAACGCTTTGAAATGGAAGAGTGGGGAGAACTTGTCTTCCGTGGGATTTTGGATGCATCAGCTCGCACCGCAATTTCCGATCCCGGAAACTTTTTAGGCATACAAGGCGAAGCCAGCCAAGAGATAGCGAAAAGAATCGGTGACGACGTGCTAGAACTGATGATCGGTGATGATAGTATCGAATTCAAGCCGATTTTCAGTCAAGCAGGAGCGGAACGGCTGACCAAAACAGCATTAGCTGTTATCAGTAAACATCCTAAGCTGATCACCAATTCAGACGATAAAATCAATAAATTATTATCTGAAATTGCAGCGGGACTAGCCGGAACAAATATGCCTCTATTTGACGATGCTATGCTACCGGAAGTCGCCCGCATAATGTTAGAAAAAACAGGAGAAAATCTCGATTTACTTTGGCCTAACGACCAACATTCACCAAAAGAAAACATCCTGTTCATAGCCACGCAGGCGACCATAAAAGCCCTCACAGACAGTAACCCCGATTATCCTTACTGGAGGCCGGACTTCACCCATGCAGAAATGCTTATGGTTGTTGAATCAGTATGCGATGAAATCAAAAGCAATCCAGCCTGGATTACCGGAAACAATGACAACTACAACACCGCATTAAATCTGGCGCTAACCCAGACTGTTGCCTGCCTCAAAGCCCGAAAAACAGACATATCTGTAGAAACATCAGCAAAAATAATTGCCGAGGTAATCAAGGGTATAGCCCTGCGAGAAGAATTACTTAAAGAAACAATATTTGCAGATGGTGGTCGCAAAAACATTGCCGCAGCCGCTATTGATGCCATGATCTCATCAATATTCGACTGCCCGGATGATTTGATAAAATGGAGACTCTGCCGTGATGAAGTACTTCAAGAAATTGTAAAAGTGCTCATGTCTGAACTGGCAGACTCAAAAGCATCACCAGAAGCAGTTAACTCCTTAAAGAGTATATTAGACTCATTCATTAACGACATTAAAGATGGCGGAAAAATTGACTTTGCCAAGCTTAAAGAACTGGCAAATAAAGAACTTCAAGCAATAAGTTAGGGAGATAAACATGATTACCAGCAAAATTAGATTAAACTTTTCCGTCCTGCTGACAGTCATACTCATTTTTTCATTCTGTGGATGTAAATCAATAAATAAGCTCCGATCAGCTCAGGACTCTTTTAACCAAGCCGCTGAATTGAATAATCAACAAAACTTTGGTTCAATCAGCTTTGAAGGTATTTCCGTAACCGATCTGGCAAAACAAAATGAATCCGCACTACTATACCAAGAAACAAATCAAATTTTAAACGACTTCAGCGAAAAGGAACGAGAAGACCTTAAAAAGAACAATTTGTACGGTAACTATCTGGTCCTGAAAGGTTTAACTAATTGGAAATTAGAGAATTATGATGCTGTATACAAAGTTGTGGCTGAAGCAGCAGATAAAGAGATCAATTTTACCACTAGAGATAAAGGCATTATCCAAATCATGCCCGCCCTTATTGCAGTCGAAGAAGCCAAACCATTTTACCAAAACGCATCAGAACAGCATGATAAAAATTGTTTTAATTTAAATAAAGCAATGTCCATTATTAAGGATGCTCCGCTCGGTGATGTGGAAAAAGTGATCAGTAATACCGCAACCCCTGCCAACCTGAGATTATACGCCATTCAATGCAACCTTCTGGCCCATCACTACCGCATAGAGGCATATAGATCTGCAAAAGATGATCTTAGTTCAAACGAAAAATGTATAAAAAAAAGAACCTCTAGTTATGATCAATCAAGACAAAAAACATTAGACCTAATCAGTCTTCTGGAAAAAATGAAAAAGAAATCCCAATCAGAAGAACTAACGACAATTTATAATTATTGGCGAAGTGTAACAGATAAATGAAATCAATTCCCGCCCTTCAAACCGAAGGGTGGGGATTAAAATTTAAGTTCTCACTCTGAACAAAATCAACGTAAGAATAAAAATAAAAATTCCGGCGACTCCGAATAAACTTTGCGCCCCACTAACATAAGCGATCACTCGAATTCCACTACCCCAAAGGAAAATTGTGAATGAGCTTAGAGTCAGCATGGACCATGCGCATACAAGATTATGGGCTGCAAATAATTCCAGTAATCGCGGTAAGGCATTTCGAAACAGCAACCATAACAGCCATGTCACAAGAGCTCCTCCAAGCAGGAAAACCAGCCACGGCGAAAGGTGCATGCCCTGATTAAACCGGCCCACATCACCATTGTCGGCAAAAGCACGCATGTAGATGTAGGCAACAAGCTCCATGAGATTAACCACAGCAAGCCAGTAGGCAAAGTGATATGCCCATCTATTGCGAAGCCTGCCGGTATTCATCATAAACAGACAAATTCCGGTCACAAAGGAATGCATAATCAGCGGACTGAATCCGATAAATGCACCATGCAAGTCATGCCCTTCCGCAAAGATACGTGTGTAATCCACTCCCTCATCCCAGCCGGTCATCATGATCGGATTACCCCAGACAATATCCAGCGGACTCTTCATCTCACCCAGCAAAAATGCCATGGTGCTATGCGTAAATTCATGCACCACAACCATGCAGGATTGCAGAACCATAATGGTCGCAACGGCTATGCCCAGATAACGCGCGGCTTGTGTGTATTTACGGGAGTTTTCCATACTTTTATTGTACGTGATTGGAGGTCGAGGGCAATAAAAAATCCCAGCTTTTCACAACAAAAAACTGGGATTTACTTCATCAAGATAAAACAACCCTACCCCCACTCAACCCGCCTCACCCGCGCCTCTCCACGTTCAACCGTGCGCTGATACTTAACAGCGGGCTTGCCGAAAAGCATGGCGTAGCCGATTTCGTGATCTTCGGGAATGCCGAGCTTTTCTTTCAGGTCCGGGAGGATGGATTCGACTACGCGCCGAAGCAGGCCGTTCCAGAGAGTGCCGATTTTCATGGACTGGGCCATCAGTTCAAAAGAGGAAAGAAAAATTGTCATATCCGCAGTCCGGCTGGGGGCACTTTCAGGCGCGGATACGATTATGAAATGAGGTGCATCACGAAAAAGAATATCCACACTGTCTTCCTTCATCTGCTGGCAGACCATCTTGAAAAGGTTTGCCACATACGGAATCTCGGAAGTACCTTTAGCGAGGGCGTCTTCAAGACGTTCATAAATTTCATCCCGAAACTTTTTTACCGAAACAGGGTCATCCATGAGGGTGATGTGCACGCTACGTGAGTTAACACCTGTGGGGGCATGCCATGCAACATCCAGCAGTCTCTGAATCCTTTCCGGCTCCAGCGGTTCCGGCTTGTATGCACGAACAGAACGACGGCCCTTAATGAGGGTTGCCACCATATCCTCATCAGGCATGTTTCCTTTTAGCTGGATAGACTCTTCCGGGGAATGTCCGAGAATGGAGATGGCGCCTTCTGGACAAACCGCAAGACAGTGCAGACACTCAAAACAACGTTGCTCATCCACAATTTTAGGATATTCATCAAGTTCGATTACTCCATGGAAACAATCCTGAGCACACAGCCCGCAAAGAACGCAGAGATCTTCATTCACTGAAAAATTCAACATTTATACCCCACAAATTTCACTATTGATGCCTATATTACAAAAAAAACAACCTTACACTTTCATGTCAGACAATAGAATTGTCGGTGTTCAAACAGCTGAAGAACGGCAAGCATTTTTGAAGCAATTCCCCTTGGTCCAACTGCCTGCGACCTCTGCCATGATAAAAGATGACTTGCCAAGATCAACGACCTCATAAGTCCTGCATTCAAGAGCCAGCAGAGCAGCATCAAGCATGGGGACGTTTCCAAGCTTCCCATGAAAGCTAACACATGAGCTGTCGCAACACTTATTTTTTTCAGACAGTGAATTAACAAGACCAAGGCAGTTTAAAGCCTTACCGGAAAACAAATTCAGGCTGAATTTTCCTTCTTCCATAATCCGGTCATGCAGTTCAGTTTCTTTATCAATTTCAACAGCAGCAAGGGACAGCTTGCTGTTAATACGCGGCTCCCCTGCCAGAGGAAGATAATCAGGACGACCATCCACATGACCACCCAAAAGAATATGAGAAATTCCCATTTCAAATCACCATTTATTCCATAAATTTCTTGCCGGACTTAAAACCCTGACCGATCACATCGCCAATATCCATATATCCGCGAGTAGCGGGGTCAAAAACAATGGGATTAACTTGCCCCATAACGGGCGCACCCTTTTCATTGAGGATGTTCTCATCAGCCTTTATACCGACAATTTCGCCCACAAACTGAGTATGCAATCCCAGTTCGATTGTTTCAACAACTTTGCATTCAAAGATAAGCGGAAACTCTTCCACATAGGGGGCATCCACCACATCAGAACGAACCGAAGTCAATCCGGAAACAGCAAATTTATCGCTATTTTTACCGCTGGCGATTCCGAAATAATCTGCTTCTGCAACATGCTTGGCAGAAGGAATGGAAACGGTATATGCACCGCGCTCTACTATGGACCCGTAGGTGTAAGTAGCTTTGCGCAGGGAAACTGTCAGCATGGGAGGAGCAGAGCAGCAAATACCGCCCCAGGCAATGGTCATAACATTAGGCTTGCCCTCTTTGTCGTAACTTCCGACGCACCATACCGGAGTAGCCATGGCCAGTGTGTTGGGTTTGATAGCTTTTTTCATTTCAGTTCTCCTGTTTTTTCGAGCATTGTCCAAAACTTTATTTCCGGGCCCTCATCAGCAAGCCGCACTATAGCGTCGTAGGTCCTGCGTACTGGATCGCTATCCATATGCATGCGGTAAGATGCCTCGGAAGTAAAATGACCATAAAGCAAAAACATGGCAGGATCGTCTTTATCCTGATGCAAATTGTAGATCAGCAAACCTTCCTGCCCGAAACATTCGCACACACCCTTCTCAAGCACTTTCTTTAATTCATTCTCACATTCGGGTTTGGACTTGATACGGGCAGTCAGAATAAAATTATCCCTGCAAAACATAACACTAACCTTTATTTTTCTATAATATCTATTTATTGGGCCGAAAATGATGTGTTGCGCACTCATCTGCCCATTCCTAGTTAATATAATCGAACCGTCCCGAAAACCACATCCGCAGGAAAGATGAACATAAAACTGTAACACCCACGACATTTGTCGTAGATATGAATAATTTAAAAAAGAGAAACAAAGAAAAGACATCATATCTTCAACAGATTTGGACTTTTTTTGTTTGACTTGCTAGAGATTAACTTAAGTTGATAAATCTTAAATTTGTATTGAGTATTAAGAGATGAAAATTAGCTTCAAAAACGTATTAAAAATTATTTTTTTACTCTGTGCTGTTTCTACTTTCTACACGTATCCAGCACAGGCAAAAAAAGACACCATAATCATTACATACAATGATTTCTGGCCCCTTTTCTGGACAGAAGACAACGGAACCAGATCCGGTATTTTCTATGAAATAGTGTCTGAAGCTATGAACAAGCTTAACATAAAGATCAAATGGGAATCTTATCCATGGACCAGATGTCAAAGCCATGTAAAATCAGGTACGGCTGATGGGATAATGACTGTTCCTACCGATGAAAGAAGCACATATACAGAGACCCACCCAACCCCGTTTTATCATTCGTACACCCAAATATTTACCTATAAGGGACACCCCAAAAAGCAGATTATGGACAGCATCAAAACCCCGGAAGACATTAAAAATGCAGACCTGACAGTAATTACCTATCTTGGAAACGGGTGGAACGAAAACAACATCAAGCCGCTAGGCATAACAACGCATGAAGCCTATAAACCTGATAACATCTGGCTCATGCTGGCTTATGAAAGAGGAGATATTATAATTGAATGGCCTATGGCGGCATGGCCCGAAATTAAAAGACAAAATCTATCAGAGAAGATTGTACTTACAAATGGGACAATGACATCAATGCCATTTCACCTGTTGATCAGTAAAAAGAGCAAGTACATAAAAATACTACCTGAACTTGATAGGATTATTCAGAAAATGATTGCAGACGGGACAATAGACCGCATTATCCAAAAATACACTCAGCAAGCTATACGAGAGCATTAACCCAGCACGAGAAGTCATAAACACTTCTGTTTAAAGAGAAGCAATCCCCTCGCGCAAGGCATAGAGAGTCGCTTCTACGCGGTTAGCCAGATGCAACTTGGAAAGAATGCTGGTCATGTGGGTACGCACTGTAGCTTCACTGACAAACATATCCGCAGCAATAATCTTGTTACTCTTGCCCTTGGCGACCAGTTTGAGGGTATCCAGCTCACGCGGGGTGAGCGGATCAGGAGTCGGACTGGTGGACTCTTCACCGGGCTGGGAAAGCTCGGAAAGCACTTTGCGTGCTATATCCGGAGCAAGAGAAGGTTCGCCGCGATGCACCCGGCGGATTGCTTCAAGCAATTCATCAGGAGTTGAATCCTTGAGCAAATAGCCCATGGCTCCAGCCTTAATTGCCGGAAAAAGCTTATCATCAGTGGCAAAGCTGGTCAGAGCAATGATTCGGCCCGGAAGCTTACGGTCCCTGATTTCGCGGATAGCCTGAATACCATCCATGACCGGCATAAGCATATCCATAAGGATAATATCCGGGGAAAGTTCAGCCGTAAGCTCAACCGCCTCCTGACCGTTGGCAGCCTCGCCGACCACTTCTATATCATCAAAACTGCCCAGAAAACTGCGCACGCCGATACGCACGATATCATGGTCATCAACCAGCAGAACTTTAATCACACTACTCATCTCCGCCTCCATGTCCTTCATCAAAAACTTTCACAGTCAGCACAGTACCATTTTCAGGTTCACTGCTTATATCAAGATCAGCATTAATCCGTTCAGTCCGCTCGCGAATACCACGCAAGCCCATACCGCCAGTGGGCAGAGTTGCGAAATCAAACCCCTGACCGTCATCAATAATCTGAACTATTGTCTCGCCCTCGGCAAAATCGACATTCACAGTAACAGATTCAGCCTTGGAATGCTTGGTGGAATTGTTCAAAGCCTCAATGGCGATGCGGAAAAGCTCTTCTTCCACCCGCAGGGGCAGACGCCTTTCATCACCCTCCACAAAAAGCTCCGCTCCCAAGCCGGAACGAATTTCAACTGAATTCAAACGAGCCTGAATTGCTCCCACCAGCCCCTCGCTTTCAAGTTCCGGCGGATGCAGGTCGAAAATGAGAGAACGCATATCACGCATGCCCTGCTGGGCCATTCCCTGCAAAGCCTTAAGCTGATCAATGGCAGAAGATTCTTTACCGGATTCCAAGGAACGCGCTGCGGCATCAGAACAAAAAGTAATAGCGTAAAGGGCCTGAGTCACGGAATCGTGCAGCTCGCGGGCCAGCCTCTGACGTTCACCCTGTACGACCAGCTTTTCACTCTGCTCAAACATACGGCTGTTGCGCAGAGCAAGTACGGCCTGAGCGGCAAACATTTCCATAATGCGCTTATCAGCATGGTCAAAACCACCGCTCTTATTAGAAATCATGAGCAAACCCAGCTTTTTGTCACCTTCCAGCAAAGGAACAATAATCAAAGTATGCACTTCGTCACTGCGCTCAGCTTCGGGAATTTCACTCTGAGCATCACGCACAATTGTGGTCTTGCCTGCCTGAAAAGAACTGCCGTAATAAGTTGTCTCCACCGGATAATATTCCATGGGACATTTTGGCGAACCGGAGCTGCATACACAATGCAGGGAATCTCCCTCCAGCAACAGCAAAGCACTACCCATACCGTTAACAATGGCCCGGGCTTCGTCGGTAATAAGGCTGAGCACACTACCGTTCTTGCCTTCGGGACTCTGCAAAAGAACGTTGGCCACCCGTCGCAAGCTTTCACTTTCCATGAGCTGACGTTTGGTCTGGCGTGCTGCTGCGGCACTTTCAATGGCAACAGCCACAGTATTCAAAATACCGCCGATAAGCTCAGTAGTTGCTTCATCAAAAGTGAATCCCGGCTGATCGGATGAAACAAGGGCCACCCCGACCATGCGGTCACTGTTAGTAATATGAAATAATGAAGCACTACCAGAACGCACTGCTTCGGGCAGGATATCCGCAAAAGAAGAACTGGCCCGGTTGGAGGAACAGAATCCGTAACTCTTGCTGCCGTCAACACTACTGAGAGTACTACCAGAAGGACAAAGCCTTAAGCCCTGTAAAGCACTCTGGCACTCCTTTGACCCGTAACCGAATCCGGCACAGGGAGCGAGGCCGCCACTCTCCGGGTTAACCAGAAAAATAGTGCAACAGCCGCCCGCAACAGTCCCGGCCAGAACCTCAGCCAGTCTGCTCAAAACCTCATCCGGATCAAGGGCACTGGTCACGGTTCGTGATGCTTCCAGCAAAAGTTTATTACGCACATGCTCTGCATTGAGTCGGGAAAGGAGCATACCGGAATAACGGTCCGTGGTCAGAATTATCACCTCAACATAAAAAGCTTCCAGCTCTTCAAGAAAAGTAATGTATTCATCCTTATCAGCATAAAAATTACGCCCGGCAGAAATAAAAGCCCGCTTACCAAGCATGGTTCCTTCAACAACGTCGCGAATCCCCATCCCCCGGTCAAGTTTGATGTTGGCGCAACTATTGAAATAATTTTTCATAGGAACCAGATCGCCGCGGGTAAAGCACTCAAGAGTCATAGATGCCCCGGCTCCGGCCATGCGCTTGCGCTCATCATGGTCAACATTGCCATACCAGCGAGGCTGGTGCTTCAGCAGCATTGCAACAAAATTCTCGGAAACACCATCGATGTCATCCAGCAGGAATTTACCAATTTCTTTTAATTTTTCATTCTTCATATATTTAATCCCCGGCACGTTCCATTCACTGCGGTCCGGCCCTGAAATTCAATTCTTAAATTATCTTTTAGCACAGTCAAATAGCGGGGCAATCAGACAAAAGGATGAAAGCTTACTTTCTTCTCCTGCTACCATTTGTAACTTGATTTTCGCTTTTCTTTAGGCTTTACTACGCTGCCAAAACTTAAAGTATTACTTCAAAAACACAAGGAAATTATAATGAGAAATAAAAATGTTCTGATCACTGGCGGCAACAAAGGGATCGGTCTTGAATTAACTGAAATGTTTATCAATGACGGGGCCAATGTGATTGTTGCGGCCCGCGATTTCTCAAGCTTCAAATATAACGACCACCCGCAGGTAAGGACAGAAGTATTTGACTTTAGCAATGTAGCAGACATCCCGGAATTCATTAGCAGTCTGCCAACAATCGACGTGCTGATTAACAATGCCGGGGTCATGTATGCAACCCCTCATGACGAGTACACAGCCGAAGACGTTGAGAAAGTACTCAAGGTCAATATTGAAGCTCCGGTAGCTTTAATCACCGCTGTATCAAAATCCATGATTGCCCAAAAATATGGACGAATTGTTAACAACGCATCCATTGCCGGTCAGATCGGACACCCTGATGTCTGGTACGGTATTACCAAAGCCGGCATGATCAATATGACCAAAAGTTTTGCCAAGATCCTCGGCCCGCACGGAATCGTAGTTAATGCGGTTGCCCCCGGCCCCATTGAAACCGATATGCTGCACACAATCCCGCAAGCACGCAGGGATGCAATTAAAGCTGCGGTACACACAGGCCGCTTCGGTAAACCTGAAGAAGTGGCTTCCGCCATGCACTGGCTTGCAACTGACTGCCCGGAATACATCAACGGCACCTGCATCGACATAAACAACGGTTCATTCCCCAGATAATTAAAAAAGTCCGGGGAGATTCAATTATTTCCCCGGACTTTCAAAACTTAAATTTTGACCTTCATCAGCACCACTTCAGGCCTTGCTGTGGTGCGTAGCGGCGGTCCCCAGAAGCCGACACCGCAACTGATATAATACTTGGTGTCACCCCGCTGATAAGCTCCGTACTCCTCTTCATAAATACGCTTCACAACCAGATTGAATGGAAAGAGCTGCCCATTATGGGTATGCCCGGAGAGTTGCAAAGCCACGTTGCTCTGCTCAGCTTCTTCAAGATGATGCGGAGTATGGTCCATTAAAATAATCGGCAACTCATTGCCCTTGGGAATCACATTCTTTAGCGCGTAACGTATGCCATGACTGCGTAGATTTGCGAAATCATTACGTCCCACCAGTAAAAAACGGTTATCCACCACCGTAGAGCTATCTCCCAGAATCTGTACGTCCTGCTCTTCCAGCATGCGCCGGGACCAGCCGTTGCCCAAATAATATTCATGATTACCCAGCACAGCATACTTGCCAAGCGGAGCCTTGATGCGGGCAAGCTCTTCAGCCGCTCCAGTAAATTCGCAATCATGATCATCCAAGACATCACCGACCATAAGCACAATGTCCGGGTTCAAAGAATTGACCAAATTAACAACCGCCCCAACGCGATCACGAGTCATGAGCTTTCCGGCATGCAGATCGGAGAACATGACAATACGATACTCTTTTGCATCCTTGCTGCCCTTGGAAAGATCGTAATCAACTTCCTTAACCACTGGGGAAGTCGCATTAATAAACCCACCCACGGTCATCACAATGGAGACAAGACAGAGCGCAGCAAATATTTTCAGCCTGGGAACCTTAATCCCATTGCCCAAAATCTTCATGCCCCAGCGAATCGGCTCAAAGCACAGCCCTACCGGAACCATACAGGCAATAATCGCCGCCCAGCTGTAGCCCGCTCCCTGCATCAGAATCTTAAGCAAATACGGAATATGTTCCGGGAAAAAGATAGTAATTGGCAGAACAAGAGTCATCACATCGGTAGCGATGAGCACTCCGCGCTTAATCTTTGGATTATCAACCAACAACCTGCATATCCAGAGCCGGACATACAGATAAAAAGCAATATAAGTAAGCGTTGCTCTTACATAAAATGACATACTAAGCCTGATGATTTAAATTTTAAATTCAAAATTCTATCGAACATATACTAAGGATTTCTGGCTGTAAAAAGGATCAGACAAAACTCGTAAAAAAAGGGAGATGTCATAAGACACCTCCCTACTAATAATCATTTTTTACTCAAAACCTAGAATACGTCAGCCATGGAATACAATTTTCCGGGCTTCTGTTCGCTCAGCCAGCGTGCGGCACGCAGTGCGCCCTGTGCGAAAGTTTCGCGGGAATGGGCACGATGGGTAACTTCGATGCGTTCACCGGGTCCGAGGAAATATGCGGTATGGTCGCCCACAACGTCACCACCGCGAACGGCCATTACGCCAAGTTCATCTTTGGTTCTTGCGCCGATGATACCGTCACGGGAATGCTTTTTAACTTCATCATAAACCAGACCGCGTGCTTCAGCCATGCATTCAGCCAGCTTAAGCGCGGTTCCACTGGGGGAGTCCACTTTCTTATTATGATGAATTTCAGTCATTTCCATATCATATGCGGGTCCGAGCATACGTACCAGTTCGGGCAGAATTTTAAGCAGCACGTTCACGCCAACGCTCATATTCGGAGCGAGGAAAACCGGAACTTTTTTAGCAAATTCTTCCACCTGCGCAATCTCTTCATTGGTCATGCCGGTAGTACCGATAACAACCGGGTTGCCGGTAACAGCGGCGGTTTCCAGAAGTTTCAAAGTCGCAGCCGGGGCGGTAAAATCTACAATCACAGCACCGGGAACTTTGGTCAGCACTTCCTGTGCATCGGTACCGCAGACGCAGCCCAAAGACTCAAGGCCCTCTTCGCAGCCGGAACGCTCCATGACTGCTGCAAGTTTCAAATCATCGCTCTGCTGTATGCAACGAACAAGTGTGTCGCCCATGCGACCCTTCGCGCCAATAATTACTACGTCTGTCATAGTTAGCTCCTATAAAATTTGATGCGCTTCGCGCTTTTATTGATCTGATTTTGCCTCCGGCGGCTTAAACCCTTTTGCAAAAGGGTTTAAGAATCCCAAAAACTTTTAGTAAGCTTCGCAAGTAGCGCACTAAGACGCCCTTCGAATAAATAAACGGCGAAGTCCTAATAAAAGTTTTGGAAGAGTCCAGAAAAACTTTTTCCAAAAAGTTTCTTACCTATAGCCGTTAGGCAAGAGCTTCTTGCTCGAGTCTTACGGATATTGAGAGCAACGCTGGCCCTCGGAGAGTCGCCGAAGGCATTAATTACTATTAACTATATCCATAAAATCTGCTTCAGGCATAATCTCAACGCCCTTGGCCTTAGCTCCTTCAATCTTCTTGGCTCCAACCTTGCTTCCACAGACGAGAAAATCAGTTTTGCCGGTAACAGAGGTCTGAACTTTAGCCCCAAGACGTCTCGCCATGGCCTGCATGTCTTCTCTGGAACCCTGCTCCATTTTTCCGGTAAAGACGATGCCTTTTCCGGTAATAGGACTTTCCATGGACTCGGTCTCAGCAACCAGCGGAGTGCGGCGCAAATTGAAATCAAACTCCAACATGTGCAGAATTGTTTCTTTAATCGCTGCGATACCTTGGGTAACTGAATGACTAGTAAGATCACCGAAACCATGCAGCTCGATAAGCTGTTCCTGTTTGACGCTTACCACATCTTCCAGCTTGAAATGCCCCAGCAGTTTGCGGCTGTCCGCCTTACCCAGATCGGGAATTCCGAACGCTGCAAGAAAACGCCAATCGTCCGTTTCCTTGGTCTTGCTGATGTAAAGGGCTTCCGCAAGGTTGGTGGACTGCACCGGGCCAAAGCCCAGCTTCTGAAAATCATCTTCGGCCATGGTATAAACCGATTCGAGTGAATTATGCCCGGCTTTGACCAGCTTGGCGATTGTCTTTTTACCAAACCAATCAGCATTGCCCAGCGTCTTGAACCAGTATTCCAGCCGCTGTTCCACACGGGCCGGGCAGCTAAAATCAGGACATTTCAAAAAATCGTTCTGCCAGAAAAGTTCTGCACCGCAAGAAGGACACTCAGCAGGTAGTTCCACATCCTGCGCGGGCTTGATGACCTCTTCAAGTTTGGGGATGACCTCACCGCTGCGGATAATCCGAATCGTCGCCCCGATGCCGATAGACTGATCTCGCAGCATTCCGGCATTATGGGCGGTAACATTACGGATTGTGGCCCCGGAAACAGAAACAGGTTTAACTTCCATGACCGGAGTAACTGCGCCCATGCGTCCCACCTGCCAGCGAATTCCTTCAACTTCGGTAACCGCTGATTCGCCCTTCTTCTTAATGGCAATCTGCCAGCGGTAATGATGGGCAGTTGCGCCTAACCGTTCCTGCAAAGCAGTGTCGGTCACTTCAGCGACCATGCCGTCCAACGGATAATCAGCAGCTTCCCAAAGTTCGTCGGTAATCTCCCAAACCCGACTTACCAGTTCCTCACCATCCACAACTTTCTTAGGCAAAGTGCTGTAAGGAACAAAGCGTACAGCCTCATCCTGCAAAGCCTGTTTGGAAGCTTCATTCACCTTGTCCGAGGTGATAATGCCCACAACCATGTTACGCGGATGTTCAAAGGAATCAACAAGGTGTTCAGCAAAATAATCAAGGCTGCAAACAATCTCGCCCACGCCCTGACCACGCCCGCCAACAGCGATTACGCCTTTAGCAAAAGCGCTGGAAATTTCATAACCAACTTCACCGTTACCACGGGTGGCAAAAACTTTCCCATCATCACGGGCAGCTAGACCGTCCAGCTTGGGAGTAATCCGATAGGTCACTTCCTTGATACCCATAGCTTTTGCTTCCTTTTCCACACGGGAAACAAATCGCTCAAGCTCTCCGGTCGTGTACGCTTTCTCGGTAGATAGCATAGGCCGCGGATGGCGCACCTCAACCTTTTCGCTGAAATTTTCAGGTTCAACGTTAGTCAAGAACTGGTTTTCAGGATCAAGGTCACGCAGTTGCTCAGTCAGTTCATCATAACGAGCATCGCTGATGGTCGGCATACCACGGCGGTATGCTTCGTTATGCTTCTCAAGAAGCACAACTAAGCTTTTGATTTCTTTATTCTTATTTTTCACAATTATCTTTATTTTGATGCGCTACGCGCTTTTTATGGAAGGAGTATGCCTCCGGCGGCTGGGGAAGGAAAACTTTTGCAAAAGTTTTCCTTCCCCAGACCCCATCCTTTCAAAACCTTTTAATAAGCTTCGCATATAGCGCACTAAAACGCCCTTCGAATAAAACAAAAGGCGAAGCCCCAATAAAAGTTTTGGAAGAGTCCAGAGAAACTTTTTCCAAAAAGTTTCTTTGGTCCCCGAAGGGCCGCCGGAGGCAAAAATTCTTACAAAATTTTACTAATAGCAGAAAGATCGGTTAACTTGCCGACTGTGAGCAGGGTATCACCTGCTTCGATGACTTCTTTGGGACCGGGATTAAAAACCATTTCACCGTTACTTTTGCGGATGGCAATAATGATCAAATTGAAGCGCGGACGAATCTTGGATTCAATCAGATCCAACCCGACAAGTTCGGAAGTATCGCTAACGAAAAGCTCTTCCATCTGCAAGTCAATTTTACCGCGCATGGCAATATCGAGAAAGTTTGTCACTGTGGGCCGCAATACGGACTGGGCCATGCGAATTCCGCCAATTGTGTGCGGCAAGACAACACGGTCGGCCCCGGCAAATTCGAGTCTGGAAATACTTGTAGTATCGTTACCACGGGCAATGATGTTCACATTGATGTTTGACTGCCGGGCAATCAGGGTAACGTAAACGTTAGCGGCTTCATCAGAAAGAGCGGCGATCAAAGTTTTGGCATTGTGTAACCCGGCCAGCTTGAGTATCTCATCATTTGTGGCATCACCTTCAACACAGGCTATTCCGGCAGCTTCCATCTGGGCAATCAGATCAGGGTTATTTTCGATTACAACGATTTCCAACCCTTCATCCATGACCTCTTTGGTCACAATGGCACCGATCCTGCCGTATCCGCAGACAATAATATGATCCCTGAGTTTTCCGATTGTATTCTGCATCCTGCGTCTCCCTAGAATTGCCTGCAAACGCCCTTCCACCAACAGCTGGGAAAAGGCACCGATCAAATATGCAAAACCACCCACACCGCCAAGAATAAGAATGGAAGTAAAGACCCTGCCTTGATCGGACAGGGGTAAAACTTCCATGAACCCTACAGTGGAAAGGGTGATAACAACCATGTAGAAGCTGTTCAGGAAATTCCAACCCTCCAACCACATGTAGCCGATAATTCCGCTGATAAATACAAGCGTCATGTAAATGAAACCGGAGATAAGTCCCCAGAACATCCCAAAATCACGCCTTAAGCGGAGCAGCTTCACGAATATGGATTTGGATTTCATTCCCGACAGTCCAGGTTGATTGTTAACCGACAGATTATTATCCGAGACTTAGAATCTTCTCCCGCAAGACCTGAATACGGTCACGTAGCTCGGCAGCCTTCTCAAATTCAAGCTCTGCCGCATATTTGCGCATATCCCTTTCAAGCTTACGAACTTCTTTTTCCATTTTTGCGGGATCAAGTCCATACTCGGCAGCTTCCTCAGCAGCGATCTTGACCTCACCGCCTGACCAGTTGTCAGAGTACAATGTTCCCAGCATATTATCCAGTGATTTAGCGATGGTCTGGGGCACGATGCCGTGAGCCTCGTTGTACTCGACCTGTTTGGCACGGCGGCGGTAAGTTTCATCCATAGCCGTACGCATGGATTTGGTAACATTATCCGCATAAAGAATAACCCGCCCTTCGGAGTTACGGGCCGCGCGACCAAAAGTCTGAATCAAAGACCGTGTAGAACGCAGAAAACCTTCCTTGTCCGCATCTAAAATGGCAACAAGAGAAACTTCCGGGATATCAAGACCTTCACGCAGCAGGTTAATCCCCACAAGGGCCACAAACTCCCCGGCCCGCAGGGACTGGATAATCGCCATGCGCTCCATGGTGTCGATATCCGAATGCAGGTACTTGGCTTCTACACCCATCTGATTGAAATAATCGGTCAGATCTTCGGACATACGCTTGGTCAGGGTAGTGATCAAAACCCGCTCACCGCGCTTCTCACGTTCCTTGCATTCAGCCAGTAGGTCGTCCATCTGTCCCTTGACCTGACGGACCTCGATCTCAGGATCAAGCAGCCCGGTGGGACGAATGATCTGTTCCACCACCAACCCTTGTGACCGTTCCATTTCCCAAGGTCCGGGAGTTGCGGAAACATAAACGGTTTGCCCTATTTTGTCGAGAAATTCATCAAAGCATAACGGACGGTTATCAAGAGCAGAAGGCAGCCTGAAACCGAAATTGACCAACGTGGTTTTACGCGAACGGTCACCGTTGTACATAGCTCCGACCTGCGGCACGGCGATATGAGATTCATCCATAAATAACAGGAAATCGTCCGGGAAATAGTGAATCAGAGTTGCCGGAGGATCACCCTCCTTACGCCCGTCCAAGTGTCGGGAATAGTTTTCAATTCCATTACAGTAGCCGATCTCCTCGATCATCTCCAGATCATACATGGTACGCTGTTCAATGCGCTGCGCTTCCACCAGTTTGTTGTCATTTTTATAAGTAACCAGAGTTTCGGTGAGTTCGTTACGAATCTCTTCACGCGCCCTTTCAAGGTTGTCTTGATCCGAAACAAAGTGACTGGCCGGGTAGATAACGGTCTTGCGCCTGCGTCCGGTAACCTCCCCGGTCAAGGGGTCGGTTTCAAGGATAGAATCAATCTCATCGCCAAAAAATTCAATACGCAAAGCCTGCTCGCGGCTGTAAGCAGGAATGATCTCAATGACATCACCACGCACCCTAAATGTACCGCGATGGAAATCATAATCATTGCGCTCGTACTGCACTTCCACCAACCGATCCATGAGTTTTTCCATGGATAGCTCCTGCCCTTCTTCTACTGGAATAATCATCTTGGAGTAGAATTCCGGCGAACCGAGCCCGTAAATGCAGGAAACAGAAGCCACAATCAACACGTCACGGCGAGTCAGCAGAGCATGGGTTGCGGAATGGCGGAGTTTATCAATATCGTCATTGATGGACGAATCTTTCTCAATGAATGTATCGGAATGCGGCAGATAAGCTTCCGGCTGGTAATAGTCGTAATAACTGACAAAATATTCAACAGCATTATTCGGGAACAAGGCTTTGAATTCATTGAAGAGCTGGGCGGCGAGAGTCTTGTTGGGAGCCATGACCAAAGTAGGACGATTAAGTTCTTTGATCACATTGGCCATGGCAAAAGTCTTACCAGTACCGGTAGCACCGAGCAGGACCTGATCCTGCACGCCATGCTTAATATTTTCGACCATCTGCTTTACCGCTTCGGGCTGATCGCCCTTAAGGGTATAGTCGCTGACAAGCTCAAAATTGTTCGCCATTATACTGGTTTCCCGACTTGTGCTGTTAAATTAAAATAGTTATGTTAATCTGATAAACAAGCTGACAAGCTCATTAAAACATTCATTTTGCGAGGTAGCAATGATTCCTATAATTCAAATTGAAAACGGGGATATCCCCATCCAGCGCGGTTACGCTGTATCCATGGTTATCAAGAGCTTCAAAGGTCGCCGCGATGTTGAAGTGCATCTTTTCCGTCCCGAATGGAATGAAGCGGACGAAGGTGAAATCAAGTGGGATAATATTTTCGGTGCACCCGCCACTCTTGATGCTATTCCCGACCCTAAAAAAGACCGCAAAATCGTCCTTGAAGCTTTCACTAAAGACGAACGCGATCAGGTCGTTGATTATCTCAAAGACCATTATTCCTCAAGACTGGAATCCATCTTCTCCACACCCATGGGATTTCCCGTGCCCGCAGGATTGCCACCGCTTTCTTCCATCACCGAAGGAAAAGATATCGGGCTGATCAAGTTTGAAAAGGTCCCCCATTTCGACCTGCCCTTCGCCCTGCGCGGACTCTACAATCTCGGCGCACACCGCCCGCTGGTTGAGACACGTGAAGGTGATGATAATTAAGGCTCGCTGATAGCATTTAATTTTATCAGTAATCTAAAGCCTCTGCTTTTGCGGAGGCTTTTTTAATGACCAAAATATGCCCTCCCTCTTGACATAATACCACAAAGCGATATCATATCCCTATGAACAAAAAGCAACGCAAGATACTGGAAGTTATCTTTCGAAATCCGGTTAGCCCATCCATTGCATGGACAGACATTGAGGCGTTGCTCGCGGCAGTCGGTGCAGTAAAATCTGAGGGTAATGGCTCGCGCGTTCGTTTTAAACTTAATGGCGTGAGAGCTATCTTTCATAGGCCGCACCCGGCACCGAATACGGATAAAGGTGCAGTAAAATCTGTTCGACGTTTTCTTGAAGCGGCAGGAGTAAAGCCATGAACACCATTCAATACAAAGGCTATCTAGGGAAATTTGAATACGACCCAGACGCAGATATTTTTCACGGCGAGGTTATCAATCTCAAAGATGTGATTACTTTCCAAGGCCGATCCATTGACGAGCTAAAAACAGCTCTAGCTGACTCTGTGGAGGACTATCTTGATTTCTGTCGCGAGGAAGGCGATAAACCGGAAAAGCCTTATTCCGGCAAAGTTCACCTACGCATAAAACCGGAACTTCACAGAGAAGCAGCGGCAGCCGCAGCTATATCGGGTAAAAGCCTGAATGCTTGGATATCCGATACCTTAAACGAGAGAGTGAAAGAGGCTCATTAGCCGACACAAACGATCTCCAGTTTAAAATTAAAAAGCGGAGGATTCACCCTGAATCTTCCGCTTTGATATTTCTAGCTTAAAGCTTCCGTTATCATCTCATACTCCCCTTCCATAAACTCCCACTGCCCCCGCAGGGCCGGATGCTCAAGGGCTTCATCAAGCTTTTCCAAAAAATGCTCGCGACTGACTTCTTCGGCGCCAAGTGATTTAAGATGGTCCGTCGGTTGCTGGCAATCCACAAAATGAAATTCGCGGTTCTTAAGCCATTGAACAAGGTAGGAGAACCCCACTTTTGAAGCATCAGGTTCAAGGAAAAACATGGATTCCCCGGAAAAGACTTTGCCAAGTGAGACCCCGTAAAGCCCCCCGGCAAGATTTCCCTTGCTATTCCAGACCTCTACACTGTGCACAAAGCCCAGCTTATGCAGCTTCACATAAGCCTCAACCATTTCAGGAAGAATCCACGTTCCAGCCTGTCCAGGACGAAATTTACGAGCGCAATTAGCGATCACACTTTCAAAAGCGCGATCCAGAGTTACCGTATATTCTTTTTTTCTAATCTTGCGCCTGACTCGGCGAGAAAGATGCAACTTATCAAAATTAAGTATCAAACGGGGATCAAGCGACCACCACAAAATAGGAGACCGCTCATCATACCACGGGAAAATCCCCGAAGCATAAGCGGAGATCAACCGCTCCGGACTTAAGTCCCCACCAACAGCCAGCAAACCGTCCGGTTCTGCTTCATCAGGATGAGGGAAAATGGGATCTTCTATTAATCTGTAAACAACCATAATAATCCTTTGGTTTTCCAACTACACTTAATAATAAACGATTATTATGATTTGGCAATAGAGTTTGATTCATTATATTGATTGAAAATTTTATAACCCTCCATAAACAAAAAAGAGGAAGCCCCGCACGGAAGCTTCCTCTTCGAATTCTATTTATGAGTTCAGCCTAACAACCTTACTTCTTACCCACAGGCTTAAACTTAAAGCTGAGCTTCTCATCTTCGCCCTTACCCTTGGTGGAGACCCGAACGGTTCCGCCCTTGACCAGCTTGCCGAAGAGGATTTCATCAGCAATTTCATCCTTGATGGAAGTCTGGATCAAACGGGCCATGGGCCTTGCGCCGTAAGCCGGATCGTGACCCTTTTCAGCCAACCAGCGGCGGGACTTCTTGTCCACTTCAATGGTTACCTTGTTATCGAGCAACTGCCCGTTGAGTTCCTTGACGAACTTCTCAACAATGAGTTCCATCACATCAATCTGCAAAGCATTAAACGACACGATGGAGTCAAGCCTGTTGCGGAATTCAGGGCTGAAGATCTTTTCAACCGCCTTGAGTCCGCGGCCCTTGTCTTCGCCGCCCTTCACGCTGGCACCGAAACCAATTCCACCCTTGACCATTTCACGCGCTCCGGCATTGGAGGTCATGAGCAGAACAACGTGTCTGAAATCAGCCTTGCGACCATTGTTATCAGTCAGGGTTGCGTAATCCATCACCTGCAAGAGGATGTTGAATACATCCGGGTGGGCCTTCTCGATTTCATCAAAAAGGATCACGCAATGAGGATTCTTGCGCACGCCTTCGGTGAGCAGTCCGCCCTGATCAAATCCCACATAGCCCGGAGGCGCACCGATAAGGCGGGCCACCGCATGCTTCTCCATGTACTCACTCATGTCAAAACGCATGAAATGAACGCCCATGGTGGATGCCAATTGACGGGCCAGCTCGGTCTTACCAACCCCGGTAGGTCCGGTGAGCAAGAAAGAACCAGTCGGTCTACCGATCTGCTTCATGCCTGCGCGTGACCGCAGGATAGCCTTGGTGATCTGGTCCACAGCCTCGTCCTGTCCAAAGACAACGGACTTGAGATTAAGGTCCAGTTCCTGCAAACGGGAACGGTCGGACATGGTGATACGCCGTGTGGGGATGCGGGCCATCTTAGAGATAACCTTCTCCACATCAGCAACCACGATGCGGTTATCCTTGCGCTTACGCTGACTGAGGTTATAAAACGCCCCAGCCTCATCAATTACGTCAATGGCCTTATCCGGCAGGAAACGTTCATTGATATGTCTTGCGGAAAGCTCCGAAGCGGCCTTGATTGCCGAAGGAGCGTAAATCACATTATGGTGTTCCTCATAGTAAGGCTTTAAACCCTTGAGGATTTCTATGGTTTCTTCAACACTGGGTTCAGTGATGTCGATCTTCTGGAACCTGCGGGAAAGGGCGCGGTCCTTTTCAAAATGATTCTTGTATTCCTCGTAGGTGGTAGCCCCGATACAACGAATTTCACCGGATGCGAGAAACGGCTTAAGGATGTTGGAAGCATCCATAGAACCGCCGCTGACCGCTCCAGCTCCTACGATGGTGTGAATCTCATCCACGAAGAGAATAGCCCCTTCCTTATGCTTAAGCTGGGCCAACACTCCCTTGAGACGGGATTCAAAATCACCACGATACTTGGTTCCGGCCAGAAGCGCGCCCATATCAAGGGCAAACACATCAGTATCCTCAAAGGAAGCCGGAATGTTACCCTTTGCGATAGCAAGCGCCAGCCCTTCAGCCATGGCAGTCTTACCAACGCCGGGATCACCCACGAAAATGGGGTTATTCTTGCGCCTGCGGGAAAGGACCTGCAAAGTACGCTCAACCTCGTTGTCGCGCCCGATAAGCGGATCAATCTTGCCGTCCCGAGCCCGTTGAGTGAGGTTGGTTGTGAATTCTTCCAGCGGGGACTTTTTATCATCCTTGCCGGCAGATGGCTTACCTTCCGGAGAAGGTCCGCTTCCGCCATGCTGTGGATTCGGGCTGATATCCAGTCCTTCAGCCCAATCTCCTTCACTCATGGAATGTGAAATATATTCAAGAATATCAAGGCGTGAAACATCATGGGTCTTGAGGAAATAGACTGCGTATGAGTCCTCTTCCTCAAACATGGCAGCGACAACATCGCCCACTTCCACAGAATCCTTGCCTGCGGCCTTCTTCTGCCAGATGGCCCGTTGCAGGACACGCCTTACTCCCAATGTCTGGATAACTTCAGTATCCACACCGGTAGGGAGCGGCTCAAGGTTTTCGTCAAAAAAACGTTCCAGCTGACTGCGAAGCTTCGGAAGCTCTGCCCCGCACCCGGCAATAACGTCAGCACCAACCTCCTCCTGAATTATCGCGTACAACAGATGTTCAAGAGTGAGGAATTCGTGATTTCTTAGCCTGACTTCGTTAACCGCAGAAGTCAGCGCCTGTTCTAATGCCTTGCTGAGCATACTAGACCTCTTCGATTGTGCATTTCAGTGGATAACCAGCCTGCTGTGCAAGCTGCTTGACCATTTCAACGCGAGTTTCAGCAACTTCGGCCGTATAAACTCCACACACTCCGACCCCATCATTGTGGACCTTGAGCATTATTTTCGTGGATTCCTCTTCTGTTTTCCTGAAAATCTGCATGAGCACGGCTACAACGAATTCCATGGAAGTATAATCGTCATTATGCAAAAGCACCCTGAACTTCCGAGGTTCCTTGAGTTCATCCTCAAGCAGTACATCTGACTCAAAATTTTCTTTATATTCAGCCATTTTTTTTAAACTTCAAATGTTTTTTTGTTAGACTATAGTTAACAATAAGAACAATTTCCCGACCTGTCGAGAAAGATTTATGAATTTTTGTGCTATAAAAAACCTAAATCGCTATAAAACAAAGTCTTAAAGTAGTTCTTTAACTTCTTCAGGGGTAAAAACAAAATTTTCATCAATATCAAACCCGGATTGCTTTCTATAATCCCGGTTCAGCTCATGATAAGTCTTTTTGCAAGTATCAGAAGTGCTGAGTTTAAGCTTCTCAGCACAGGCCAATATTTCGTCTTCTGTTCCCTCAATTTCAATAAATGGGCCAAAAGGAAGCAGATCCAAACAAATATGACAATCAGCAAACTCCCATTCTTCCCGAATTTTCTCGTAGCGAAACACAGGCGAATATCCCAGAACCTGCAAGGCCGCGACGGTTTCGTCAAAATCTGAAACTTCTGTTTCATGCTCGATATACACTTTGGCCTTACCGGAAACCGGACCGGCTGGAATACGCTTTACGGTCATGGTTACCTTTTCCGCCTGCCGCACCCGCAGCAGTGCTGATCTCTTATATAGTGTCCGGCCCGGATCATCGAGGACGATATTGCGTTCATAGTGCCGAGTCAAAAATTTAGCACTTTGCTCTTCCATAATTCTCCGAGCTTTGTCGTGATCGGCATTCAGGTATTTCAATTCGATTTCTAAGGCCATTTTCCTTTTCTCTCTTAACTTGAAATGCTACAAAAAATTAATAAATGAACGTCACTAAAGGACTTTTATATGCATAAGTATTTATACATCGCAGCAGGAGGAGCAGCCGGGAGCCTCTGCCGCTATCTTGCTTCCGGTTTTACCCAGCGAATATTCGACACAGCATTCCCCATAGGGACATTTATGGTGAACATGCTCGGCTGCCTGTTTTTCGGGCTGGTTACCGGAATGTTTGAGGACCGTCTTGGCTTTCCCCCGGAAATGCGACTCCTGATCCTGACCGGATTCATGGGCGCATTCACAACATTCTCCACCTATATGTTCGAATCCACAAACCTTATCAAATCCGGACAATGGGCCATGACCGCCCTTAATATCGGCGGACAAAGCGTGCTGGGATTTGCCTGCATCATCGGCGGGCTGGCACTGGGCAGACTGATTGTTTCCTGATTGCAAACAAACATTTAATACGGAGTACCTGTCATGACTTTAACTGAAAAAGCAGTAAGACTCAAAATCTTCACCGGAGAGGAAAATAGAATCAAGCATCGTCCCCTCTACGAAGTCATTGTTGAAGAAGCCCGAAATCAGGGTCTTGCCGGAGCATCGGTTTACAAAGGCGTGATGGGCTATGGTGCCAACAGCCAAGTCCGCACCACTTCCATCCTCCGACTCTCCGCAGACCTGCCTTTGATCATCGAGATTGTTGATCAACCTGAAAAAATTGAAAAGTTTACAGAATTCCTAAGCGAAAATATAACCGAAGGACTTGTCACCTCCGAAGAGGTGAACATAGTCATTCATAAACACAACAAGGGTTCAAAATAATTATCGGTTACAGAAGTTGACCACTGTTCCGGGAATACTATTGAGAGGTATAATCTTATCCACTCCGCCAAGCTTAATGGCTTCCTGCGGCATGCCGAACACAACGCAGGAAGCCTCATCCTGAGCAATGCAATGGGTTCCCGCATCATGTAATTCTTTCATGCCCTTAGCCCCGTCATCGCCCATTCCAGTCATAATGACTCCTACTGCATTCTTGCCTGCACTTGAAGCACCGGAACGGAAAAGCACATCCACGGAAGGTCTATGGCGACTAACCAGAGGACCGTCTTTTATCTCAACATAATAACGGGCACCGGAACGTTTAAGCAGCATATGCTTATTACCGGGAGCAATCAGGGCCTGCCCTCTTAAAATACTATCGCCATCTCTGGCTTCCTTGACGGTGATACGGCAAATAGTATCCAACCTTGAAGCAAATGCAGCAGTAAACTTCTCCGGCATGTGCTGCACAATAGCGATTCCCGGACAATCAAGAGGCATGTTTTGCAAAAAACTCTGAATTGCCTCGGTCCCCCCGGTGGAAGCCCCCACAAGAACAACCTTTTCAGTAGTCTGTAGAGTTGTGACTCTTGGACGCGACTTGGGCAGAACCGCGTCAGCGGAAAGCTTAGGCTGAACTGACATGGGACGCGCTGAAAGCTTCCGGGGCTTTGTCATAGCCGCAGCCTTGACAACATCGCAGACCCGGATGCTGGATTCTTCAAAAAATTGTTTAGTCCCAACTTTAGGTTTGGTTATTACTTCAACAGCTCCAAACTCCAAAGCTTTCATATACGCATCAGACCCCTGCTCCGTAAGGGTGGAACAGATAACCACCGGAATCGGATGCTGGGTCATCAGTTTACGCAGAAAAGTTAGCCCATCCATTTTGGGCATTTCAATATCAAGGGTAATCACATCGGGAACAACCCGTTTCATTATTTCTGCGGCGGCAAACGGATCACTCGCGCTGCCGACGACCTCTATATTGGAATCAGTAGCAAAAAGCTGCTGTAATGCCTGACGGACCAATGCAGAATCATCAACAATCAAAACCTTAGTCTTATTAATCATACCTAAACCTTTTGATAAACAGTGGGAGCAATCTGCCTGACAGGAAGTTCCATTCCCGAAATACTTTCAGAATGACCGATAAACAAATAACCGCCTCTGGGCAAAGTGGAGCAAAACTTCTGAAACAATGAGTATTGTGTAGCTCTGTCAAAATATATTACAACGTTACGGCAAAAAATTATATCTTTCTGATCCTTAAAAGGAAAAGGTTCCATAAAATTAAGTCGTCGAAAATCAACTTTATTACGCAATTCCGGAGCCATACGGACCAAGGGTTTAGCTATATCTTTACTTTTAAGCAGATATTTTTTCTTCATGACCATGGGCACCACATCCACCTTGCTCATAGGATATACCGCATTTATAGCCTTGCGCAAAATATCATTAGAAATATCAGTAGCAAGTAGAGAATATTTAAAATTAGGGTTCTTTTCAGCAAATTCATTAAGAACCATGCACAAAGTATAAGGCTCCTCACCACTGGAACATCCCGCAGACCATAGCTTAATAGGCCTGCTATTACGCTGGGTTAGATCCGGCAATACCGTACTGAGCAACAATTCAAAATGCTTGGGTTCCCGGAAGAAATCAGTAGTGTTCGTAGTCACCACATCAATAAGCTGGGTCAACTCCTTTTCAAAACCGCCGGGACTGAACAGAAAATCGCAATACTGGGAATGACTGGCAAAACCAAGAGCACGCAACCTTTTCTGAAGACGGGCTTCGAGCATGGTTTTCTTGGAAGGCGGCATCTTGATCCCAAACTCTTCTTTGATCAGCGTGCTGAATTTCCTGAAATCAGCTTCAGTCATTTTCGGAGTAAGTGAGGCTGGGCTGCACTCTTCTTTCTTTGACTTATTTTTATCTTTTTTATTTTTTTTAAAAACCATCAACCTGCCGCCTTTACTTCTGCCAGAACTGTCCGGAATAATTTTGGAATATCAAGAATCAAAGCAAGAGTTCCGTCACCCTTGATGGTGGCCCCGGAAATACCTTCCACGTCCCGGTACACACGACCAAGGCTCTTGATTACAGTCTGGTGCTCTCCAATGACCGTATCTACAACAACTCCGATCCTGCTGCCATCAAGTCCGGTAATAACAATCTGCTCAATGGGCGGGGATTCCCCCTCAACCTCGAACCATTCGCGAATCCTGATATAGGGGACAATTTCTCCACGAAGATTAACAAATTGCTGACCATTGGATTCTTCCACATCCTTGCGGGTAAGTTCCACGCACTCCTCAACAAGAGAAAGCGGAATAACGAAATAATCATCATTCACCCTGACCTGCAAACCATCGATTATCGCAAGGGTCAGCGGCAGCCTGATGGTGATGATCGTGCCCTTGCCCTCTTGGCTGGTAATATCAATGCTGCCACGCAGGGAATCAATGGCCCGTTTTACAACGTCCATCCCAACCCCGCGCCCGGAAACATTAGTTACACTCTGGGCAGTGGAAAATCCCGGCTCAAAAATAAGATTAAAAATTTCCTTATCACTCAAGTCCTGATCAGCGGTGATAAGTCCCTTTTCAGCGGCCTTGGCTTTGATAGCTTCCTTGGACATGCCCTTACCGTCATCTTCAATAAGAATCATTACATCTCCGCCGGAATGTTCAGCGGAAAGAGTAATAGTTCCTCTACGCGATTTACCTTTTGCGGTACGGGTCTTGGGATCTTCAATGCCGTGATCAATAGAGTTACGCAGTAAATGGACCAGAGGATCACCAAGACGCTCAATAACGGTCTTATCAAGTTCGGTTTCGGCTCCATTGGTGTTAAGGTCGATTTCCTTACCCAAGTCTTCGGAAAGGTCACGAACAAGTCGCCTGAATTTACTGAACGTTGTTCCGATAGGCAGCATCCTGATTCCAAGGGTGCTGTCCCTAAGTTCATCGGAAAGACGCTCAAGCTCCTCAGAAAGAACGGTCAACGAAGGATCACCCTTAGAACTGACCACCTGACTGATCTGAGCCTGAACAATAACCAGCTCACCTACAAGGTCAACCAGATAATCAAGCTTCTCTGCCGAAACCCTGATGGAGGAAGCTGTATCAATCTTTTTGCGGGACTTTTTAGCAGCGGTTTTAAATTCTTTTGCCGCATTCTGTTCGGCAAGAGCACTTTCCACCTTATCCTTACTGACCACACCTTTTTCTGTAAGCAGTTCACCAAGAGGTTTCTGGTCTGCCAATACGGCATCAATTGTTTCAGGAGGAACATCCCCCCTTTCCACAAGAATTTCGCCCAGCTTTTTGGTTGACTTTGCAGATACGGAAACATCATCAATATCTTCGTCAGCGTGCGTGATATTAAGAACATCAGCTATGTCTTCCCGTGCAACTTCACGAACATTCACCGTAACTGGGACATCGGTGAAAAAGAAAATTTCTTCAATGGACATGGAGTCAACATCACTTTCAAAAATGACGTCCCACCAAATTTCGATTTCCTTATATAAAATCTTTGAACGGACCATACCAATTCGGCCCAATTCAGCCATCAGAGGATCAAGACTTTCCTCTTCTACATCATTGCCGGGAGCAACTTTGATTATGATCTGGTAAAGGCTTTTTAATGGTTGATCAGCTGAAGTTTTATTAACAGAATCGACTATAGGATCTTTTGCTTCGTGAACTTCGACAGTTGCTACAACTGGTTCTTCTTCAAAATCATCAACCTCGTCTCCATGTGTAGCAACATCCTTTAATCCTTCAAGAATGCCGTCCCCGAGACTGCTGTCCCCTTCACCGGAGGAAGATTCCAGCATGGAGTAAATATGGTCACGTGCTGAAAGAGAGAGAGTTAGCAAATTTTTGGATATAGCAAGTTCCCCGTTCCTGACCATGTCGAATACGGTCTCAACTTCATGGGTAAACTCGGCAATGGCTTCAAAGCCGAACATGGAACCGGAACCTTTAATCGTATGTAAGGCCCTGAATACACGATTAATTATATCCATATCATCAGGAACATCCTCAAGTTCAAGCAAAGATGTTTCAAGCTCACCAAGCAGTTCGTATGCTTCTTCCTTGAATACTTGAGTTGTCATATCGTCAGACATAAAATTTTCTCCAAGTCATTTGAATAGGCTGATAAACACTACTATTTTTAAACATTTAATCAATTTCAATCAAGCAGTATAATTATCAAACGCGTAAAAAACCGAAAAAAGGCTCTTTGAAACCAAAGAGCCTTGATAAAATACTGGTGAGGATTATTATTCATACTATTCCAATACGCAGAAATAATAACACTTACAGCTTCTTCCTGCGGGCAAGCATCCGCAAAGTCTTACGCCTGCGATACCGACGCACAAAATAAAGAGCTATAAAATATGAAATTATTCCCATTGGAATGGCAAGCACAAAACCACCAAAAATAAGAATAGTAACGCCCTGCCAGCCGATATCCATAAAATCGGAAACCTGCCACTTAGCCGGATCGAATTGAACATCTATGGGCAACAAAAAAGTTCCAATCTTAAACTGAACATAATAAAAAAGTAACCAGTTTAAGGGATTTGAAACCCATGTGGCAACGGCTGCTGCGATCTTACTACTTCGGGTCAAAAAAGCCATTGCCACCGCAATGACTGTCTGCAAAGGCAACCCCGGAATTACAGGAAAACACCCGCCGAAAACACCGCAGGCAACCCCCATGGCAATATTGTGCGGTGATGCGTTGATACGCATCAACTTAAAATACTGTAGCTTGAGAAGTCTTTTTAACTTCTCCCATCTGCTGAAATTCCTCTGCATCAACTTCCCTTTGTTGAATTAATTCCTAAAACGCTGATCTCCGCCCAATTTAATCCAGAACATCAAAACTGTGGAACTTCATGGCAAATCCGGCCCTTCCCTGAGTGGATGACCTGAGATCGGTAGAAAAACCGAACATACTCCGCAACGGAGATAATGCCTGAACGATCTTCTGGTTGTTGCGGTCAAGCATATTTTCTATGCGAGCCCCCTTTGAACCAAGAAGCCCGATAACATCGCCCACAAATTCATCAGGAACCGAAATTTCCACATCCATAATCGGTTCCATCAACTTGGGCGAAGATGCAGCCAGAGCAGCTTTCAGAGCTTTGCCCGCCGCCATATGATATCCGGGAACACTGGATTCCCCGTCCCGTTTACGCAGTTCAAGGATACGAACTTTCACATCCTGAACCGGAAAACCCTTAATAACCCCACTATGCAAGCCGTCATCCACTCCTTCGGCAACGGCATCCATCCACTCGGAAGACCATTCATCAGGATCGATCTCAAAAACGACATTCCGGCCTGTTCCGCGTTCCTGTGGTTCAACAGCCAGACGCACATAGCCATAATGCTTATCATCGCCAAGAAGCTTGTCAAACTCTTCCTCGGCTTCAGCATTGCCGCCGGGAACTTCCTGATAAACAACCTGCGGTTTACCCGACCTCGGTTCGAGTTTGTATTCTCGACGCATGCGATCCAGCACAACCTCAAGATGAAGCTCCCCCATACCGGAAAGAATAATCTGGCCAGTATCCTCATCAGTCTTCAGAGCAAGTGTCGGGTCTTCCTGTAAATATTTATCCAGAACTTCTTCAAGCTTTTCAGACTCATCCACATTGCGCGGTTCAATGGCCATGGAAATAACCGGCTTGTACATTTCGATCTGTTCCAGCACAAGCGGAGTTTCGCCAATTGAAAGTGTGTCCCCGGTACGGGTATCCTTCAATCCGGCAGCACCAACAATGTCACCAACTCCGGCCATATCAAGAGGCTCCTTACGCCCTGCGTGCATCTTGAAAAGCCGGGCAACCCGTTCATCCTTGGACTGCGTGAAATTAGTTACAGTATCCCCGGCTTCTATCTTACCGGAATAAATACGCATGAGCACCATTTTGCGCCCCGAATCCATGACCACCTTAAATGCAAGGGCCCGAAACGGTCCATTAGCAGAAGGCTCCACTTCTATCTCAACCCCGGTACGCGGATTGATCCCGGTGACCTTGGATGCTTCCAACGGGCTTGGCAAAAATTTTCCAACCCCGTCCATCAGCGGCTGAATTCCGACGTTCTTCAATGCCGAGCCGGAAAAGACAGGAACCAATTCCAAGCCGAGAGTCGCTCTGCGAATCACTTCATCAATATATTCTGGATCAATATCATCTTCCAGATACCTCTCCATGAATTCATCATCCACTTCAGAAAGAGTCTCGCACATTCGTTCCCGCCACGGTGCAACAAATTCCTCATCCTGTGCATCCAGATCAAGCACGTCAAATTCTTCGCCATTGCTGTCCTGATCAAAAACCAGCTTCTTCATACGGATAATATCGTATACTGCGGAAAATTCATCCTCGGCTCCATCCGGAACCTGCACCGGAAGACTCTTAATGCCTAGTTTGTCGGCCATGGATTCCAGCACGGCATCAAAATCAGCACCCAGCCGATCCATTTTATTAATGAATACGAGCTTAGGTACCCCATACGCCTCACTCTGACGCCAGACAGTTTCCGATTGCGGTTCTACCCCGCCCACAGCACAGAACACACCAACGGCACCGTCCAGTACCCGCAGGGAACGCTCAACCTCAATGGTGAAATCAACATGGCCGGGAGTGTCGATAATATTGACTGTTTTCTCTCCCCAGTAGCAGGTGGTCACAGCAGAAGTAATTGTAATTCCGCGCTCCTGCTCTTCAGGCATGTAGTCCATGGTGGCGGTTCCTTCGTGAACCTCACCCAGCCTGTGGATACGACCTGAAAAATAAAGCATACGCTCGGTGACCGTAGTCTTACCGGCATCAATATGGGCAATAACGCCAATATTGCGTATCTTTCCAATACCTTTCATAGAGAAATCAGGCTTTGCGTTCACAGGTCACCTTCCGGGTATAATACTTATTCAGCCACAGCTAGAGCTACGGATTCGCGTTTGAAAAAGGAACTGTTAAAGCCGTTCCACAGCCAGCAACCTTCCTGCCCATGGGCCAGCACAATACTGAAATTAAGCAATGCATCGCCGACAATTTCAGCAGGAACAACCGCAGCATCAGTCTCAGCGTCATCAAAGGAATCTTCATCCTCTTCAACTAATTCAACATCAGGATGAACAAAAGCAAGCACATCCATATCAGGAGAGTCATCTTCCTTATAGACGGATATACTGGAAATTTCCGGTGCACGCCAGTAACGCACACATGATCCATGAGGTATAAAGTCGGGGGTGCCGCGCAAATCAAGTACCGCTCCTTCCACACCTCCAGAGAAAAGTGAAGCCAACAATTCCTCAACCTTTTCCTGCGGAAGCCTGACCACATCCTCCTGCCCGGCCAGCTCAAAACCAGCCAGCACTGATCGGGAAATATCACCTTCTCCGCAGGATACAGCTAGTATCTTCTTTACCCCGGCAGCAAGAGCCGGGACCAACGCGGCCAGAATACGTACTGCCGACACAGATTTTTCATCCAGAAGCAATACAGTCCATTCCAACGGTGCAGTGGAAACTTCCGTTTCAAAACCGCCGCGCCATGTATTCACTTTCCATGTTTTACCTGGTGCTTCCGGGGAATTAATTCCGTAAACTTGGGCGATGGTCTTTTTCAGCCATGCGCGCTGTGGCGGCAAGGTGGCTTCGTAAGCTTCACCGAAAATATCGTCAGCTATCTGGTAATCCTGCAACCAAAGTGGAAATTCAAACATATATGTCTCCGGTGGTTTTGGATGGGATGCGCTCCGCTTTTTTAAGAAAAGATTTCGCCTCCGGCGGCTTAAACCCTTTTGCAAAAGGGTTTAAGAATCCCAAAACCTTTTAATATGGCTTAGCCGGGTATTAACAAGAAAAGGATTAAACTTCACTAAATAAAAGCCCGGCAGAAACACATCTGCCGGGCTTATTTTAAACATAGATTGCAGGAACTAGAGCCAATCAACCAGCTCTTTCCAGCTTCCCTGAAGACGCTCGCGCTCTTCCTGAGAGAGGGTCTTCTGATATTCGTAGTAAGACATTTCTGCCTGTTTCATGGCGTACTTACGCACTTCAGGCAGGTCTTTAAAATTCCTGACCACATATGCATAACGCTTCCATGCGGAACCGAACTTTTCAGATCTCCAGAAAAAATCGGCAACGAACAATTCATGATCAGCCAGTGCACGGCGGCATTTTACAATATATTCCTTGGAGGCCTTGGCATACTGACTATCCGGGTATGCTTCTTCAACCCTGTAAAAATATTCAAGGGCTTCGGTAATATTGTTCTGCGGCCTATCAATGGAACTAAAAAGAGAATAGTTACTCAGACCGATCTGATACAGCACATATGGAATCTCATCATTACCGGGATGAAGTGCTGAAAATTCCTTATACGCCTCGGAAGCATCAAAGTATTTCTTATCGAGAAAATATGCATCGCCAAGGCTAATCTCTGCTTTTACGGTATACGGGCTGAACGGATAACGATCTTTCAATTTGGAAAAAAACTCCGCAGCATCGTAATACTCTTTTTCCGACATAGCTTCCACACCGGCTTCATAAAGCTCCTGTGCGGTATCTTCAGGTTTAGGGAGAAAATAATAATCAATAAGTCCACAGCCAGTAAGGCTGATGAGTAAAAAAGAAGCTAAAACAATAGAAAAAAATTTATTTCGCATTATTTATGTTCCAGATACGCATATGCGGCCGTGGCGGCTGTAGCTCCGTCACCCACGGCAGTGACAACCTGCCTGCATTTCTTCGAGCGGATGTCACCTGCTGCGTATATTCCGGGAATACTTGATTCCATTTCGCAGGTTGTCTTTATAAATCCATACTTATCAAGTGCCAGTTCTTTAGGAAAAAAACTGCACACGGCGTCAAAGCCGACAAAAATGAAAACTCCGTCCACATCAAGAACGGAATAATCTCCGGAGTCTACGTCCCTGACCTCAAGACCGGCCACTTCCATATCCCCTACAATCTTTGAAACAACTGAATTAAAAATCGGCTCAATCACCGGGTTAGCCAAACACTTGTCCTGATAAACCCTGTCCGCTCTAAATTCACCCCTGCGATGCACAAGGTAAAGTTTTTTTACCAGTCTGGAAAGATAGATAGACTCCTCAAGCGCAGAATTACCGCCGCCAATCACAGCCACAACCTTATCCCGGTAAAAATGACCGTCACACAGGGCACAGTATGAAACCCCGCGTCCAAGCAGCTTCTCCTCGTTAGGAACCTTTAATTTTCTAAAAGTCACACCAGATGTAATTATAACGACCTGGGTTTTAAGATGATCACCGCTCGCAACCACAACTTCATGAAACTCTTCACCGGGAATAAGCTCCAGCACTTCATCATAAACATGGTCAAACTTATAATGTTTAACGTGCCTGTCCATTCTGTCGGCCAGCTCGTACCCCTTGATTCCATCAGGAAATCCGGGGAAATTCTCCAGCTCATCCGTCAAGAGCATCTGTCCGCCATGGGACATCTTTTCAATGGCAAGAAAATTAACTCCTGCCCTCGCAAGATAAAGGGCGGCCGCCATTCCGGCAGGGCCGCCCCCGATTACAACGGCGTCATAAGACTTCATTATTTACAGAGCCTTGCTGCTGATCATTTCCTTAATGCTACTTTTGGAAACTGCGCCAGTGGTCTGGTCTACAACTTCGCCATCCTTGAAAAGGATGAGGGTCGGGATAGCACGAATGCCATACTTTCCGGGAGATGCAGGGTTATCATCTACATTCATCTTGCAGATTTTCACCTGACCGGAGAATTCTTCAGCAAGCTCGTCAATCACAGGTCCCATTGCACGACAGGGTCCGCACCACGGAGCCCAGAAATCAACCAGAACAGGCTTATCACTATTGAGAACTTCTTCTTGGAAATTGGAATCGGTTACCTGCAAAGCCATGATTTTCTCCTTGTTACAGTATTCAGGTTGGTGCGCCTTTAAAAAGACACATCAATTTTTCTTCTTCCGGATTTCACCCTTGAGGGTGATATTCAATGTATAAATTTAATTCCCGTTGACCCAAGTGTCAAGATGAACAGACACAATAGGTTATCAATGCTCTGAAAAGATACTACCCACCCTTAAAGGCAAAGGCAACACCCGCTTCGCAAATTTAAGCGTCACAAATCCAATCGGAAGGAACCACCCTGCCGCGGGGGATTGCCTCCAGATCAAGATCATGCCGACATCCGGCATTGGCCATAAGATACCCGGCATAAGCAATCATGGCACCGTTGTCGGTGCAGAGATGCATGGAGGGCAAAACCAACGGAATAGAAAATTTTGCAGCCACATCTGCCATAACGGAACGGACAACCGAATTTGCGGCAACACCGCCCGCTACGATCAGAGACTTAACACCCCTGTTCCGCTCAAGAGCCCTCTCAACCTTAACCTCAAGTTTTCGGCCCACTGTGTAGTTAAATGAGGCCAGCATATTTTTACGCTGCTCTGAAATTACGGAGTCCTCGCGGCCCTCATCCGGCACACCCATGGCATCAAGGCGCAATTCAGAATGCTTATTTACGTAATTAGCCACTCTGGTTTTCAAACCGCTGAAACTAAAATCGAGGTTATCGTTATTGATATAAGGTACGGGAAAAAGTTTTTTATCCACAACGCCCTGCTTGCCCAGATCATCAACCAGCTTACCTCCCGGATAGGGAAGATTCAAGGATCTTGCGGTCTTATCAAAAGCTTCCCCGGCAGCATCATCAAGGGTTCTGCCAAGTAAAGTAAATTTCAAAGGACTTTCAATCAGGTAAATGTGGGTGTGTCCGCCGGAAACCAGCAACCCCAGAGAAGGAAATTGCAGCTCCTGCTCCAGTCCTGCCGCAGTTAGATGTGCCCAAAGATGGTTAATCCCGATCAGTTTCGCACGACTGGAAAGCACAAGTCCCTTGGCAAAGCTTAAACCCATAAGCAAACAGCCTTGTAACCCAGGTCCTCTAGCTACGGAAACAACATCGATATCATCAATGGTCAGATCTTGTTCCTTCAGCAATTCGCGCAGCAACACAGGGAGCACGCGCAAATGTTCGCGAGAAGCAATTTCCGGCACAACACCGCCGAATACGGCATGCACGTCAACCTGAGAAGCCAGTTTTTCCGCAATCAGTTTTCCATCACGCACAAGGGCAAGTCCTGTTTCATCACAGGAGCTTTCAATACCGAGACAGAGCATTATCCGTCATACTCCTTATAAAGAGAACTGATGGTCTCTACCTCGTGACGAGAGCCGATAAACAAGGGAACACGCTGATGCAGATCATCAGGGACAATATCAAGAATGCGCTTTGTTCCATCGGTAGCCAAGCCTCCGGCCTGCTCTATCAGCATAGCCATTGGCGAGGCTTCACAGAGAAGCCGCAGCTTACCGCGCGGCTTTGAGGGATCGCGATGGTCTGCCGGATACATGAAGACCCCACCATAAATAAGGTTGCGGTGGAAATCGGCCACAAGGGACCCGATGTAACGCAAGCTGTATGGCTTACCGTGAATGTTATCTTTTGATTTGAAATGACCGACAACCTTCTTGGTCGCCTCGGACCAGAACGGCCAGTAACCTTCGTTAACTGAATAAATTTTTCCGGTATCCGGGACTTTGATGTTCGGATGGGAAAGAAGAAATTCACCGACACCGGGGTCAAGGGTGAAACCGTGAACACCATCCCCGGTAGTAAAAACCAGCATGGTGGATGATCCGTAAAGAATGTAACCCGCTGCCACCTGTTCACAGCCAGCCTGAAGTACATCAGTTGACTGCACTGGGGTGCCCAGCTTGCTTTTCCGGCGAAAAATGGAAAAAATGGTTCCGATATTGACATTTACATCAATATTGGAAGACCCATCCAGAGGATCGAAGATAGTTATGTAGTTCCCTTGAGGCAGGCCGTGAGGAATTTCAATGATATCCGCATTCTCTTCAGAAGCCATAGCGCAAAGTACGCCGGAGCGGGCCATGCGGTGAATCAGAATCCTGTTTGCATATTCGTCAAGCTTCTTTACTTCCTCACCTTGAACATTAACTTCACCTGTAAAACCAAGAACATCAACGAGTCCGGCTTTATTAACTTCTCTTGAAATAATCTTGGCCGAAAGGACAAGTTCATTAAAAAGACGGGTGAACTGCCCGGTAGCTCCGGGGATTTGTTTCTGGTGCAGTAACAGGTGCTCAGTAACAGTGATCTGCTGGGTCATTTATCCTCCTTAGGAATGTCCCTGCTGAGTGATTTTCAGAAAGAATTAAGCTTTAATACCAGATTTTTCTAATAAGACCTATAAAATTAAAAAAAGAGTATGCCGTCGTCCTCTTCTTCCTTTGAAACAATCTTGGTCAAATAAACGATCTGAGTATCACCAACATAACGTGCCAACCAGACATATTCAACATCGGCCACGGAAACCGTGCCCCTGACTTTACTGTCAAGAAGTTCGTCCCAGTCGATTTTTAGAAGTGCTTCTTTGTTAAGATCTTCTGCTCCGGTCCAGACACCGCCTCCGTCAGGCTGCATGATGACCAATTTCTTGGGGTCCGGACAAAAATTCAACAAAATACGGGGATCAAAATGAACAACTACAAGCCCCTTGAAATCGGCATCCTTGAAAAAAGGAGTTGCCAAATACATTTCAGGGCCGAATTCAGAGTAACTGACAAAAGATTTCAGATTGATCTCATTCCAGTCTCCCTCATACTCAATGAGCGGCCCGGGCTTAAACGGCTTGATTTCCGCTTCAGGAAGTTTAACAAGCACGCTCGCTTCGTCATCAACAGTCAATACACCGCTGATCCACGGAAAGCGCATGAAAAGAAGCTTGAACCAATTTTCATCAGGATGGGAATCCACAGTGGAGAGAATCTCACATAAAGAAAGAATCTTCGCATCCACTGGGGTAAAAAGGAGAGCCAGTTTATTATCATTGGGATTTTTAATCCCACCGTGCTTAAGATTAATTTGAGGATTGGGGTCCACAGTCTGCTGCGCATCATGCCAGACCTTACTGCCGTATTCACACCCACTCACACACAGCATAGTCGCCAGAAAAACAAAAAGCGCGACAAGACGCACTGAATTTTTTAATTCCATATCTCATACCCGGACTCCGTGCATAGTAAGCACGAATCCTTATGTATATTATTAAGTTATATCTTTAAATAAGGCCGCAAATAGGAATATTTTTTATCTGGTAGCCCTTGCTTCAAGCCTTTCAGCAAGAAGTTCAAGGGTACTCATCAATTTACTTTTGGCATGTTTGAAATAAGGATCTTTACTTGCATCATCGCCATCCACTTCGTCAATGGGAGTCTGACTTATACGACTTGAGATATCGGCCATAAAGGACATCAGTTCCTCTTTTTCATCATCTGAAGCCTTACAAAGCAAATCGCGGTAGATTTCAAGAGCACCTTCAAGGTCACCCTGTGAGGCTAGAACTTCTGCCATTGTCTTGGTTTTGAGACTATCCATGACCACGGCACTAGTCAGGGCTTCAGGAGATTCACCATCAGAATCAACAAGCGCAGCAGCTTCTGATATCTCATCTACCAGCAGTTCACTCTCTTCGGGATCAGGCCGAACAAAATCACCGGCATTATCAAATTCATCCTTAGTCTCAGCAGATTCGGTTTTTTGTGGACGTTCTGCAACAGAAACCCCGGTCAGCTGCTTAATGCCTTCAGCCATAACATCAGACCACGACATGGGCGAACCATGAAGTGCGGAAAAAAGAAAGGCCATGGCCCCGGCAACGTCATCATTGCCTTCAGAAACAGAAGCACCCCACATTTTCCAGAATGAGGGGTATGAAGAAAAAAGTCTGGTCAAAGGAGCAACGGCTGCTTTTGCTTCAGAATCCCGGCCAAGCTTGGCAAGGGTTTCCACCAGCAACAGACGTGCTTCAAGATAATCAGGATGACGGTCAAGCCCCATCCTGAGAGTGGTTACAGCTTTTTCGTGGCTACCCATCTCTACATAAAGACGGGCCAGAGGAAAAAAAACTTTCGAGCTGGGCTCCAGAGCCAGTACTTCCTGATACCACTCAATCTTGCTTTGCATCTGCACCTGCTCCCTGAGTCTTTACTTTCCCTGATTTGGGGAAAATATATAACACTTCATTTTCCTTAACGTAGTTCATCCTGCTGCGGATGACTTTCTCCTGATACGCCTGATCAGTCTTCAGCCGCCTAATTTCTCTGCTGAGTTCAAGGGTCCGGTTATCTGCGGCGTCAATCTTCCGCTCAAGTTCCTGAACCTTATCATCCAGCTCTACGTAGCCGAAAAAACCTTGTTCACTCAACCCAAGCCGTATAAGCAGCACAAGGTTGATAATAACCAATAAACCCAGCAAAACTCTACGTCGCAGCATTAGCGAAGCCCCTACTGCAACCGGATAAACATTTTTCTAGGAGACTCAACCTGACCAAGCGGAACCCTGAGTTCGAGCAAAAAGTTATCAGTAGCGGATTCGATCCGTTCAACTTCGGCTTCGCTCACCCTGATTTTTTCCATTTTACTCATAAATCCTTTAAGCACTTCAAGTTCTTCAATAAACCTGCTGTTCATGTCAAGCTTTTCAAGCTCTTGCTCCATCTCAATAATTGTTTCAAGACAGTTATTGAGCCTTAGCACAAGGTTTTGTCGGTCATTGCCGTTCATTGATAGTCCTGTCTGTGACGTTTTTCTAATAAAATTTTATTATTCGTTAGTTAACCAGACTTTATGCAAATTGTACATATAATTAGCTCCGGAAAACACAGTCAAGAAAAGAGCCGCGTAGAGTATCCACATTCCCAGCTGATGCATATCGATCCCGAAATAAGGGAAATGCAACAACAAGGGACCGAGAGCAAAACTCTGGGTAACGGTCTTAAGTTTTCCGAATTTATCGGCCGCAAGCACCAGCCCCATATCCACAGCAATGGCGCGGAGTCCGGTAACAGCCAGCTCTCGGCAGATAATAACCACAGTAATCCAACCGCTTACATAGCCCATATGGGTCAGCATGACCAAGGTTGAACAGATGAGCAATTTATCAGCCAACGGATCAAGGAATTTACCCAGATTGGTAACCTGATTGCTGCGGCGGGCAATGTACCCGTCGAAAAAGTCGGTCAACGAGGCCAGAAAAAAAACAAAGGCTGCCAGAAACATGGTCAGCTTGCTCGGATAATAAAGCAGAACAACGATTAAAGGTACCGCAAGAATGCGTCCAAGAGTCAGGGAATTGGCAAGATTGAACATAAAGTGTCCCGGGTCGTGAAATTCATTTAGTCAGAGCAACTGCCCTGAAGCCTGAAAGCCTTTGTATAACGCAGGGAGCCATAAAACGGCCCCCCGCATAAACTACATGATTCTGTGCCGAGGAAGACTGTATGTCAACCCGGCAAACGGTTTAGGTCTGAAAAAAACCGTTTTTTTCTAAGTATGAGTACTGGAAGCAACCTCAAAGCTACTTTCAGCTGCGTCAGCGATCTCGTCAGCTACCTTGCGGAAAGCAATCTTGGCCGGGGAATCTTCCTCAAGAAGAACCACGGGTTTGCCAAGGTCAGCAGCGACAACAGTAGTTGGGTCGAGGGGAACAGCACCGAGAAAAGGCAAGCCGTACTTTTCAGCAAGCTCTTCACCACCGCCCTTTTTGAAAAGGTCGATGTTCTCGTGGCAATGGGGACAGACAAGTCCGCTCATGTTTTCCACAACACCCATGATATTTGCCTTAGCGTATTGCAGAAAATTGATCGCTTTTCTTACGTCGGCAAGGGAAATTTCCTGCGGAGTGGTAACAACCACAGCAAGGGATTCGGGAATAGTTTTCAGCACGGTCATGGGCTCATCACCGGTACCCGGAGGGGAGTCAACGACGAGAAAGTCAAGCTCGCCCCACTGTACGTCGGAAATAAACTGTCTAATAGCGGAAGTTTTCATGGGACCACGCCAGAGAACAGCCTGATCCGGGTCCTTGAGCAGGGACTCCATGGAAACAACATGCAGGTTGTCGTTTACCTTTTTGGGAACCACGAGGTTGCCGCGCTCAACATCAAGCTGCCCGGTAATTCCGAGCAGATGGGGAACACTGGGGCCGTGGATGTCAACATCAAGGATACCGACTTTGAAACCTTTATCAGCAAGAGCTGCGGCAATGTTGACCGCCACAGAACTTTTACCAACACCGCCTTTGCCGCTCATTACAAAAATTTTGTATTTGATCTTCTGCAAAGTTGAAGAAATCAACTCATTTTGCAGAGCCTGAGCAGCACTCGCTTTTTTGTCGCCACCCTTCTGGGGAGCAGAAGAGCAGGAACTACATGATGAACTCATATCCATGCCTTTGTTGTATATTAAAAATTCAGGGAAGCCTTCTCCCCTGTTAACTTCAGCTGTCCTTGGCTGAAGATACCCATTCCAAGATAATCACTGCTGCGAATCCGGCAACCATCAAAAGCACTGCACTCGCAAATTCACCGTCATAAGCTGGAGGCAGCACATTGGCCTCACTTATGACGTGGACCTTACCCCGTATCACCACCGAATCAAGAACCTCTTTCCAAGGCCAGATCTTACGCATGGCCCCAGCCATGAATCCGGTGAGCAGACTAACTGTCAATGCATGATGCTTTTCCAGCAAAAAATGCAGGACACGGGAAAAAAGAGAAATACCGAAAGCGCATCCGCAGACAAAAGCCAGCAGAATAGCACCGTTTTCAACGGTCGTAGGATTGCGGATAGCTCCGGTGATAAATTCATATTTACCCAGAAGCAATAGAATAAAGGCCCCGCTGATACCGGGAAGAATCATGGCGCAAATAGAAATTGAAGCGCAAATAAAAACAAACCAGAGGGTGTCGGGAGTGGTCACAGGAATAAGTCCCACTAGAAAAAAACTAAACACAGCACCGACAACACCGGAAAGAACATTCTTAACAGAAAATTCCCCAACTCTTCTGCCGACCACTAGAATAGATGCGGCAATAAGACCGAAGAAAAGTGACCAAACCTGCACCGGATGAGTTCCTAGCAAGGTATGAATAACCTGAGCCATGGAAACCATAGCCACTACAATCCCGAACAAAAGGGGCAGCAGAAATTTAAGATGTGCCTCGGCAACAGCCCCGGTCAGATCAAGCTTGAACAGGCTTTTGATGAACGTCCCATTAAAGGAACGGATTGAATCAATGAGGTTATCATAGATCCCGGTTATAAAGGCCATGGTCCCGCCGGAAACACCGGGAATAATATCGGCAACCCCCATGCATAAACCTTTAAGGATAAGCACGCAGTAATCACGTAAGGATTCCGGCCCCGGACCTTTTTTCCAAGCTTGAACGAAATTCATTATGACCTACCAGCCCTGTTTGCCCACCAGATCAACAAAGGCGCATCCGCCCATATCGGTGGTTTCGATTTTGCCATCTGTTTTTGTAACCAGCATCAGCCGCTGCGCCCGCCTCTGTCCTCCGACAGGTATTACCAAAATTCCGGGATCAGCCAGTTGATCGAGGAGATATTGAGGAATCTCAGGTCCGCCTGCGGTGACAATTATACGATCATAAGGGGCATTGTCCGGCCAGCCCATAGTACCGTCATCCAGCTTAAGCTGAATATTGAAATGTCTCATATCAAAAAGAAGCTTGCGTGCGGATATGAACAGTTTACGAATCCTCTCCACAGAAAAAACATCCGCGCCCATCTCTGCAAGCACGGCTGCCTGATAACCGGAACCTGTTCCTATCTCCAGTACTTTATGCCCTGGCTCGATTTTAAGCAATTCGGACATTACTGCTACGATGTATGGCTGGGAGATAGTCTGCCCTTCACCGATGGGCAAAGCACTGTCTGAATAAGCACGTGAAGCTAGGGCGTCCTGCACGAACAGGTGTCGCGGAACTTTACGCATGGCATCCAGAACATTCTTATCAGCCACGCCACGGGCCGAAATCTGCTCTTCCACCATTTTCAATCTGGAACGCTTTGGGTCTATACGCACTTATCCCCCGTCAGGCAAAACCGTTCCCAGTAAGCCTGAAAATTATTTTTTAACTATGAATTCCCGGACAAATAATAACAACCGGATTAATTCATTGTTTGCAGTTGAAAATCAGATTTTAGCGGTCAAGTCAACCTGAATGGTCCAAATTGAGGTTTAAACCCGTTTTTTCCACATACATCTTGACACGAAAGCGACATAAAGAGAGATTATAGTAAGGACAAAAGGAGGACCACATGCTCAAAGTTGACGATCTTATGACAACTGAACTGTTCACCCTTAGCGAATCTGATAATTTAAAAATGGCTAGGTCTCTAATGGACCTGCAACGTATCAGACATATCCCCATCGTAAATGATAAGCGGGAATTTATCGGACTGGTAACTCACCGAGATATCCTGCGGGCCACTATTTCGCAACTGGCGGACATTGACCCAAACACTCAGGGTGAGATTGATTCCGGAATTCCTGTCGGTGAAATTATGCGTACCGACATCAAAACAATTTCAGCCGAAACTTCCTTGAAGGAAGCTGCCACAACGCTCCTAAATCATAAATATGGATGTTTTCCGGTGGTTAACGAGCAAAACGGATTGGTTGGAATACTAACCGAAGCAGACTTTCTCAAGCTGACTATCAGCCTGATGGAAGCTCTTGAGAAAAACGACGATTAGGCCATTATCCTCCATACTCTGTTATTGTAAACCAGACGACTGAGAAACGGAATTGAGATAATCTCAATTCCGTTTCTTTATATAAATTTACGATCCAACAAAAGATGCGAAAAATATCCGGTCACAAAAGCCACATAATAGGGCAATAAAGTAGGAAAAGGCTGCCCGTATAAATAATAAGGTAAAATCAACATCGGCATGGGCACCAAGAGCATGGCCCACCATGTATGGGTCCAGCCGCGATGGGCACTGATACCGGGCAGCATGGCCAGTACCCCCAGATAAGCCGCCCATTTAAATCTCTCCAGATAAATCAGAGACAAAGACAAAAGAAGCATACCTGAATAAAAGATTCTCTTGCCTTTTGAGTCCGTATCGATATCCGGGAAAAGAGCCCCCAGCACGCAAAGCACGAACAACGAAATCACCTGCTCTGGATCAATCACATACAGACCAATATTTACCAGCCCCAGAAGAACCAAAGCTCCGGCAACAACGGAGCCACTAACATGAACCTTATATCCCGGCATTTAATAACTACTTATTTTTAATTGAAATAAACATAAAGTAAAACCTAGATTTTCTGTTTCTGCGTATATGGCATTACAACATAGTTGTCCAATTCCCAAATTACTCTGGCGAACTGGAGTAAAGCCTAGAAAAGATTTTCCTCTGTCCGCCGGAGGCACAAAAAAAGTGCCTTCCCGCGAGGAAAGGCACTTTTAAATTCAATATGCGTAAATGCCTACATGGCGTCGCTGGAATCAAGTTCTTCGATCTGTTTATCGATTTCCTTTTGCAGCTTTTCAGGCAGGCCCATGATGTCAACGTTCAGGAAGCCACGTACGATGGTTGAGGTAGCTTCGTCCTCATCCATTCCGCGAGCCATGAGATATTCGATCTCTTCCTGTGCGATCTTACCGACAGCGGCCTCGTGAGAAAGTTCAACACCTTCCACGGTTGCCTCCAACTCGGGAACGGCATGAATGCGTCCGCCGCCGAGGATAAGCCCCTGACACTCGATATGACCGCGTGCAGGTTCGTAGTTACCCTGAATATGCCCACGGGAGATAATGGTTCCGCCGGTGGTAATGGTGCGGGAAATGGTTTCCGCTTTGGTGTTGGGTGCGTTCTGGATGATCCGGGTCCCGGTATCGATATAGGAGCCTTCAGGAGCGACCAGCACGGAATTAAAACGGGCAACCGCGCCTTCACCATTCAGGAAAATAGTCGGGTAAGACTGAAGGTCTTTTACCTTTTTCATCAGCACATAGTTGTTAATGAGCGTTCCACCCTCTTCAACAACACCTACAGTGCGAGGACGTACAACGGTATTTTCACCCCAGTTGTGGACCATGGTGAAAGTAAGTTTACCGCCCTTTTTAACGTAAAATTCGGAAAGACCGAAATGTCCGCCGGTGAACTTGTCATGGGCAGCGGCACAACCGGTGATGATGTGCAGTTCGGAATTCTCCTCAACAACAACGATGTTGTGGATGTTCTGACCGGAATTTTCAGATTTGAGAAAGAGGCAGGACTGTACCGGCTTTTCGATTTTCGCACCCTTTTTGGTGCGTACGAAGTAACCGCCATGCAGGTTATCTGCGGCGTTGCGGGTGAACTCGTCCTTGTCTTTATCAATAAGCTTGAAGTAGTAATCAGGCAGGTCGTCGTATTTATCAAGAGCCTTCTTGATATCCATGACTTCAACGTCTTTATCGTTAGTGCCGCAATGTACGTTGGAGTGGTCAACCTGCATAAAGGTACCGCTGACATCCTTGGCGTCCACGTCAACACCGGCCATGATCAACTGCTCTTTTTCTTCAGCATCTATTGAAGAAAGGTCTTCAATAAAATCGTGTTCAAGACCATCAAATTTAAAATCGTTCAGATCAACTTTATTCATGATATTCCTCCGTGGATTTACACTGCTAGTTCAGGCACTTCACGCATTCTTTGTATCCGTACTTGCGGATGTGCTCCAAAATGTCGCGAGGTCTGGCTTCACAGCAGAGGTGTCCGTTAAAAAGAACCTGTCCACGGTCAGCATTAATGTAATCCAGAATGTGTCCGGTATGGGTAATAATCAAGCCGCATGTCTTAGTACTTTTCTTCATCTTCTGCTCTTTCATGCTCAGATCAAGATTGGGCTTAATTTCGCCATCAAGCAGGGTGCGGACCATTTTACCGATCAGGTGCATATTTTCGAGGTCAACGCCGGATTCCGGCTCATCAAAAAGCAGCAGGCCGGGATTCTGGGCCATGAGCTGAAGCAACTCGGAACGCTTAATCTCACCACCGGAAAAACCGGAGTTGATATCACGGTCGAGAAAGTTGGTCATATTGACACGCTGAGCCAGCATTTCAACATCCACATTGGAACCGTTGCCGCACATCTTTACCAGATGGCGAGTCTTAAGGCCGTGGATGGTCGGGGGACGCTGGAAGGACATGCCGATTCCGAGACGGGCACGTTCATAAATGGGGGCGTAGGTGATATCTTCACCTTTGAAAGTAATCTTGCCCTGGGTAATGTCGTAGTTACTAAAGCCCATGAGGGTCATGAGCAGGGAGGTCTTACCGGAACCGTTGGGTCCGAAAAGGATGAAAGTCTCCCCTTCTTTTATATGCAGGTTGAGGCCTTTGATGACCTCCTTGTCGCCGATACTGACGTGCAAGTCTTCTATTTTAAGCATTGAAATTCCTCACTTTATAAGCGAAAAGCCAAAAATGGAGTTATTTAGTCGAATTAAGTACGCTTTGAAGAGCTAATAAAATTCACTTTTCAAGTCCAGAATAAATAATGATTAATTTCACAATATCCAGATTTAATGCCCAAACGCACGTTATGAAAAATGGTGACGACTCTGAAAAAGTCAAGATACAAAATAAAAAAACTCAAATTTCCTGAATAGAAAGATTTACTTCACGCCGGATAATGACTAATTTGGTAACTCATTTTTTCAGGAGAAATTTTTATGGCTAAGAAAAAAATGAGTTCCCTGTCAGATCTCAAGGGACTCAAATTCACAAAAGACAAGAAAGAAGAACATGTTCCCAAGGCGGTTCGAAAAGCTCTTGAAGCTGTTAAGAAAAAGCCCGCCCCCATAGAGCCGGAAGAAAAGGAAATTGAAGTGGACGATGATCAGGCATTCATGAATGCCATGAATGGAGTTAAGCCCATGGACCGCTCTACCGTTGCCACCCAGAAGCCGAAACCAACCCCGGCCCCTAAAATGTCGGAAGAAGATGAAGGTAAGGAATACCTGAGCAGCCTTGTTTCCGGTAAAATCGAATTTGAATTGGAATATTCCGACGAATTCATGTTCGGCTATGTACGCGGAACCGATTCCAAGGTATTTCAAAAACTTAAGGCCGGAGCCTTCAGCTACGAATCGCATATAGACCTGCACGGCATGAACTCCGAACAGGCTTTTGACAACCTGCTGTTTTTCATCCGCGAATCTTTTTTGCAGGGCAATCGTTGTGTGCTGGCAGTGACCGGACGAGGTAAAAACTCACCGGGTGGACATTCCGTACTCAAACGGGAAATTCAAGACTGGCTGACCCGCGATCCCTTCCGCCGCGTGGTACTGGCTTTCTGCACTGCCCAGCCAAAAGACGGCGGTGCCGGGGCTTTGTACATTCTGCTGCGCAAGCAGAAGAAAGTACAAGGCAAGGTCAAATGGGACAAAGGCATAAATTGGGGTAAGGAATTTTAATGGAAATTTACGACAACCCGGATCGCATAAAACTGGCTTTTGGAATCCCTTTTTTCAATATGGATTTCAATGAGCTGATGCTGACCGTGGGAGAACGGGCTGGCGCGAAAGAAAAGACTATGATTTTCGCGCCCTCTTTCCCGTGGCTGCTTGATTACGCCAAATATCCAAACTTATGCCCGGATTGTGCAGACTTTATTCTACCCACAGATTCAGAAATGGTTAGCTTAGCCCAAAAAGCTGAAATCAAACTGAAGATGCCTTTAGAATACTTCGAATTCCCGGAGCAAATCGCACGCATTTGCGCTCACTACGGGTTCAGCCTGCTCCATGTTTCTGAATCAGCGCTGAAAACTGATATCCTCATTCGTGACGGCTACGTCCCTCTGTCGTGGGACCTGTTCACCCATTTCAAGACCACAGGTGATTTGGATGAAATCGATATACAATCAATTGTCGGCAGCGCGAATAATCTGCGCCCGGATATTGTGCTTATCTCGGCCCCGCCCGAATCCATAAGCAGCTGCATTCCTAAAATATATGAACAGCTCCACGACTGTGTGTTGATCTGTATTCCACAAGATATGGACAAAAATAGGGTCGCAGACAAGCTGGATAACATCTTCATCCCGCTACTGCTTCTGCGCGAAGAGATTAATTTTCTGGACGCGATCAAACGCAAAGCTTCAATGGCCCTGCCGTCTTCTGTCAGCTTTGACGAAAGCAGCATTCCGCCTACAATTGCAATATCAGGCACCCTTGATGCTGGGATAGCCCCCGATTTGATTCGCACCGGAACCCGTATGCTGAAACGCAATTTCTCCCCGACACTGGATTTATCCGCGACCCATGCGGCTTCCGTCAAAGGCATGGAAGCCCTGTGCTTCCTAAACCGTAAATTCCGTGATGCCGGCAAAGAACTTCACATATCCGAAATTTCAAGTGAACTGCAAAATATCCTGCATCGCTCAGGGATACTATCTTACTTTACAAACTATCCCGGCATTCTGAACGATTTATAACCAAAAGCTGTAATTTATGAATGACGGTTTATAAATAAATCCAGCGAAGCATATTGAAAAGTTTTGAGGGGATGGGGTCTGGGGAAGGGGAACTTTTCCCAAAAGTTCCCCTTCCCCAGCCGTCGGAGACATCTTAAAGCATATTCACCGGATCAAGATCCATAGTGATGCGAATCTGTTTTTTGTCAGGATTGCGGCGCAATATTTGAGCGTAAAGTTCACGGGTCTTCATCCAATCATCAGACTTGAGCAGACAATTAAACCGCTTTCGTCCGCGCAACTGAGCAAGCGGAGCAGGAACTGGCCCCATGGCCATAATCCCGGCCTCTTTTGCAACATCGCGGATAATGCTGAAAAACTGCGGGCAAAGATGCTCACCCTCCCAGCCCATGGGATGGCTGATGCGGACCAAAGTCAACTTGGTGAACGGCGGATAACGAAACCTGCGCCGTTTCTCAATTTCCTTTTCAAAAAAAGTCTTGTAATCGGCAGAAGTCACCGCGCCCCAAATGGGATTTTGCGGGTTGCGGGTCTGAATAATAACCTCACCGGGCTTCTCGCCCCTACCGGCACGCCCGGAAACCTGCACCAGAAGCTGAAATGTCCGCTCGGCTGAACGATAGTCCGGCAAGTTAAGACCAAGGTCCCCCTCGGAAACAACTACCAGCGTTACGCCGGGAAAGTTGTGCCCCTTGGAAAGCATCTGAGTACCGACCAACACCTGCGCATCGCCTCTGGCAAAACTTTTCAAGATTTCATCTAGCCGTTCCTGCCTGCGGGTAGAATCACGGTCCATGCGCAAAATTTTCGTTTCCGGCGGCAACGCCTTGGCTACCTGTTCTTCAAGCCGCTCCGTACCACCACCTAAAGGCAAAAGATTGCTTCCCCCGCAGGTGGCACACGGCAGAGGGAAATGATAGGCATTGCCGCAATAGTGGCAGATTACCCGCTCCCGTCCCTTGTGGTAGGTCATACTCACATTACAATGCGGACACTTGAACGGTTCTTCGCAATCCGTGCAGTAAATAAGCGGCGAAAAACCACGGCGGTTGAGCATGACCACGGCCTGATCTCCCTTCTCCACCACCTCTTTCAAACGGGCTTCTGTTTCCGGGGCAAAAGGCTCTTCCGGGTTCTTGATGGCACTGGTATCGACCACCTTAACCGCAGGAAGCACTGATTTACCGACCCGTTTTCCCATAGAAATGACTTCGAAAGCACCCTGCTGCGCGGCGTGATAAGTCTTAATGTCAGGAGTTGCCGAACCGAGCACCAGCAGACTTCCGGTCATATGAGCCAGCACATAAGCCACTTCTTTGGCTTGATAAGGTAACCGCTCTTCCTGCTTGTAGGATTCGTCATGCTCCTCATCAATAATTATCAGGCCGGGATTACGCACCGGAAGAAAGAGGGCAGAACGGGTACCCACAATCAAGGCAGGACTATCATCCTCGGCAAGCGCGCGGAAAATAGCTTCCTTACGCACCGGGGTCTGATAGCCGTGATAAAGATATTTACGCGCGTCAGGAAAAAGCGGACAAATGCCATTCCACAAAGCGTAGGCAAGGGCTATTTCCGGGACCAGAACAATTACAGACTTGCCCTGTTGCATGCATTTGCGGGCCGCCGTCATGTAGACAAGAGTCTTGCCACTCCCGGTGATCCCGTGCAGCAGCTTGACCGCACTTTTAGGCTCATCAAGGGCCGCAAGCAATTCGTCAATAGCAAGCTGCTGTTGTTCCGAAGGGGTAAAATCCCATTTGGGTCCGGTTGCAGCACATTTCTCCGATGGATTGCGCTCTTCTTCAGGAGGCGGACCGATCTTGACCAGCGAATCGGAATGAAGTTTTTTAATCACCCCGGCGGTCCAGTCACCCATGATATTTTTCAAAAACCCTTTTTCGCGGGGACCGTTCTCAAAAATAAATTCCAGAATCTGCAACTGACGGGCAGCATTAGGTCGCACAGGCCACGGAGGATCGGAAGTCAGGCTGACGTATTCTTCCTTTTCAATGGAAGCAGGCAGACTCACATTCATCCGCCTTTCATCATAAATTTTGACCAGCTCCATACGCCGTTCCGAAGGAAGACGGGCAATATCAAGAGCCTTGAGCCGCGCAGGAAAAGAACGGTCTGCCACTTTAAAAGAAACCTTGGCACTGCGAAACCGCTTGGGAACAACATTCTCCAGCACCTTACCCAAAGGCTGCATCTGACGAGCACCGATGTTGCGATAGAGCTTGAAGTGATTGGAATTTAAAAGCGGCTCCCGTTCAAGGGGCCAGATAACGGATTTGAGTTCCACATTTTCCGGCGGACTGTCCACTGTCTCAATAAGAAAGGCCACCCGCACCGAACGGCCCAAAGGCACGAGAACCCGCTGTCCTTCCATGAGTTCGGGAAGGTCGGCGGGTGCTTCGTATGTGTAAATTGAATATGGTGGGCTGGCGAGACAGGCCTGCCAGAGAGTTGTCATTTTTATTCCGATTTATTGAGTCTGAGACATTTTTTCAAAAATTCGTACACCTGACCGGAAGGAACTCCGCATCCCTTGGATTTTTTGACTGCAACCGGAGAAAAAACTGCCGGTCCAATCTTTTTGCGGATGCTCTTCCACTGGACATTGAAATCAAGGATATCATCGCCTATTTTCAGAGTCCCGGTATGGGGCAGCATGAACCCGGCAAATTTGGAATAAGCGCCAAAAATAATTTCCTGCTGTGGCCCAAGGACTATTTTAAGCGGTGAAAAATTCTCATTATTAAACCAGATCTGAGGAGAGGCATCATCGCCCTGCTCTGCTCCGAAAACGAAAGCCGGAACATCCTGATGAAAACCATAACTCTTTGTAGAATTGGTCATGCCGATGGACATCCAATCGGAAACAGGATCATCCGGAGCCCAGAACTGAAGCATTGAGACAGGCATCCCGGCATCAGCAGGACACTGGGCAATAGTCTTAAAATACTGCCCAACAGATTTTGCCTCAACAGTAGCGTTGCTGCCTGCTTCGGAAAAGGTCTGCTGCCAATGATCATGACCGCGCTTAATTACAAGGGTTGTTCCTGGCTCTGAAGGAAAAGTAAGTTCCGCTTCAAATGAAGTCAATGCCCCGTATTTATGGTACATTGTTTCATTGATGCTTTCATCAGATGGAAAAAAAGCCCTTGCCGGGCTGCTGAAAAACAAACTCACGGCAAGGACTGAAAGTATCACATAAGTATTTAAATTCTTTAAGAACAAGACAAAAGCTCCCGCAATCTGGCTACAACGTCATCACGCAGCCCCTCATCCTGAAGGGCAAAGTAAACATTTGCGGTAAGATAATCCACCCAGTCCCCGGCGTCAAACCTTTGTCCGCGAAGTTTCACGGCCAGCAGTTTGTTATCCTGAGCCAGCCCCTGCAAAGCATCGGTGAGCTGAATTTCTCCGCCCACGCCCGGCTCAAGTCTTTCCAGATGATCAAAAATCTCAGGCAACAGAACATAACGCCCTACAATTGCCAGCCTTGAAGGAGCCTGACCGATGGGGGGTTTTTCCACCAGAGAACGAACTCTGTACATCCCCGGTGCGAACTCCTCACCCTGAATGATACCGTAACGATCAACCTTGTTGTCAGGCACTTCAATAACGCCAACAACAGCCATGTTTTCGGTACGGGCGGCATCAATAAGCTGTTTGATGCCCGGTTCCAGGCCGAACATGAGGTCATCACCAACCATTACGGCAAAAGGATCGTTCTTGCAGACTTCCTTGGCGCAAAGAACAGCATGGCCCAGACCGAGCTGTTTTTTCTGACGTACGGAAATGATGTTAACCATCTCCGCCACCTTCCTTACTTCTTCAAGGGCCTCGGTCTTGCCGCCACGTTTAAGCACATCCTCAAGGGAGAGGTTGTAGTCAAAGTGATCTTCAATGATCTTCTTGTTCTGGTTGTTAATAAAAACAACATCGGTCAGTCCACTGGACATGGCCTCTTCAACCACGTGCTGCACAACGGGTTTTTTGAAAATTGGCAGCATTTCCTTAGGAATGTTCTTAGTAGCAGGCAATGATCTTGTACCCCACCCAGCAACCGGAACAATAACTTTCTTGATGACCATTGATCATATCTCCTTGGAAAGATTCAGTGCTTCTACAGCAACTGAAGAAATTATCAGCGTAAATGTTCTTCCAGAACTCCTGCAAGCTCGGAAGTATAAAGTTCAACCTTGGAACTGTCTTCCGCTTCCACCATTACTCTGGCTACGGATTCAGTTCCTGAATAACGCAACAGCACCCGCCCTTTTCCGGCCAATTCCTGCTCGACCTGCTTGAGGGCATCCTGCACAGCGGGCACCTCTTCAAAAGGTCTTTTCCGCTTAACGTGAACATTCTGTAATTTTTGCGGATAAAGTTCAAGCAGTCCGGAAAGTTCGGAAAGCGGTCTGTTCTTCGCACACAGTATACGCAATAACTGTAAGGCTGCAAGCAGACCATCACCTGTGGTACTGAATTCTTTAAAAATAAGATGACCGGATTGCTCTCCGCCGAGGATTGCTCCCTCGCGGCGCATGGCCTCCACTACGTAACGGTCACCCACCGGAGTACGCAGCAGAGTTCCGCCCTTTTCCTTCATGAAATTTTCAAGAGCCATATTACTCATGACTGTGGACACCAGCATATTATGAGCAAGCTTATCGCGCTCCATGAGATCTGCTGCACACATGGCCATAATCACGTCACCATCAAGGACCTGACCCTTCTCATCAACAACGATCAGCCTGTCGGCGTCACCATCAAGTGCCAGTCCGATGTCGGCATGCTCTTCAACTACCCGCTGCCCGAGAATCTCAGGATAAAGAGAGCCACATTTATCGTTAATATTAAGGCCGTCAGGCTGGTCGCCGATACGAACAACTTCTGCCCCCAGCTCTTCAAACATATGTCCGAGACTGTAGGCTGCACCGTTGGCGCAATCCAAAACGAGTTTAACCCCATTGAGAGTCATATCCTGCGGAAAGCTGTATTTAAGATAAACGATGTAGCGTCCACGGGCGTCTTCAATCTTGTAAGCACGGCCCACTTTTTCCGCCTGCGGATAATCCCACTGGGTATCCTGAGAAAGGACCATATCCGCAATTTCATCTTCAACTGCATCTGGAAGCTTGTAACCGTTGGCATCAAAAAATTTGATGCCGTTATCCATGAACGGATTGTGGGAAGCGGAAATAACAATACCGAGGTCCGCACGCATATTGCGGGTCAAGAAGGACACAGCCGGGGTAGGCATTGGACCGACCTGAAAAACATCCATACCCATGGCACAAAGGCCGGATGTAAGCGCGGATTCGAATACATAACCTGAAAGACGGGTATCCTTGCCGATAATAACTTTATGACGCTGTTTTCCATTCCTGAAATAAGATCCAGCCGCAAGGCCCATACGCAGAGCCACTTCTGCGGTCATGGGGAAAATATTTACCTGGCCACGCAGACCGTCAGTTCCAAACAAACGTTTACTCATCCATCTCTCCAAAAATATGCAGGCCGTTCATATTAATTACGGCTCCTGCCTCGATATAGTTACGGTTATTGCTTCAGGTTTTCTCTTTTTAACGGAACACCCTTTGGGCAGGGTAACCTCATAAGGTACTACATTCTCACCCTCTGGAATTGTCGCGCTCAAATCTATTGAAGCAGTAATCTCATCTCTGAATCCATTTCTCCTGAAGAAGGGTTTTGGACCCTCCACAAGCAGCCTGACGTAATTCTGGCTGGCCGCAAAGTCAATATCATCCGGGCTTAAAATGTAAAGTGGCACCTTGACCCACATTTTCCCTGAGCGGACCGCAAAATCCAGAGAAACACTGACCAGACCCGGATTAGACTCCACAGTTTCAGGTAATTGCAGGGGAAGTTCCCCGTGCCAGTTACCGGGGGAATCAGTATCAAGCATGATAGGCTGGGTTCTGACCTGAGCAATTTTTTTCAAAACTGAAGCAGGACCGCGCAGGGTTACTTCATCAGGTTCGCTATACTTTTTCTTCAAGGTATAATCGCGATGCAAGTCCCCATCCCACGTAGGAATAACCCGGACCCGCTTTTTAACAAACATATCCATTACCAGATTGATATTGGAAGGATTAAGTTCCACAACCTCAAGCGCGCTGCCGAGTCCCAGATTTTCCGGCACAATATTAATCGGGTTATTACCCACAACAAGATGTCCGGTATCCAGCGAATAAGCTATTTTCTTGGTGTCAAGATTACGAATTAACCCTTTGGGACCGCGCAAACGAACTGAAACCTTACTGATCATGCCTTCACGGATAATCATTCCCTGCGGGGGATTAATAATCTCCATCGGGAATTCAACCCACGTCTCAACCAGATCTCGCCCGGTAACCAAGTACCAGGTCAGAACTGACATCATAAGAGCTATGGCGGCTATTTTCCAGTGCTGTACTTTCATAAGCATCAAGTCAAAACGTTTTTCAAAACACGTTTAAGGCGGATAATATCAAGACTGGTGGTGAGTTTGCCACCAATCGCCGCAGACATTGTTCCCCGTTCCTCGGAAACAACAAGGGCAATAGCATCGGTTTCCTCGCTAATGCCCAAAGCTGCCCTGTGCCGGGTTCCAATAGCACTCTGACGAGTTGAAACCTGCGCCAGAGGGAGAATACAGGAAGCTGCAACAATTTTATTTGAATTGATGACCACCGCCCCGTCATGCAGCGGGGTATCCGGCCAGAAAATATTGATCAGCAATTGTTTGCTGACTCGGCCGTTAACTTCAACACCTTTTTCAAGGATATCCCCTAAAGGAACATTTTTCTGGATAACCAATAATGCCCCGATCTTCTGACGGGCCATGGAATCCATGGCGGAACAGATTTCATCGATGACAGCTATTTCAAAATCCTGTTTACGCCAGAAACGACCTGCGCCCATCTGGGCCAGACCTTTACGGATATCCCGCTGAAAAAGGACGATAATGACAAGAAAAATTGAACTCAGAAAATTGGTAAGCAGCCAATTGAGAGTATAAAGACCGAAAACATCAGAAATATAGTAGACCAGAAGAACCAGCAGTAATCCCCAAATAACAGCAGCCGCACGGGTGCCGCGCACCAAAAGAATGATGTAAAAATAGACAATCGCCACCAGACCGATGTCAAGCAGCTCTTTCCAGGAAATTTGAAAGCCCAGAAATTCAAACATCAATAATCTCCGCCGATCTCCTTCACTATTTTCAAAGTCTGACTGGTCAAACCTACTTCATGCACCCGGTGAATAGGCACCCCGCGGGCAGCAAGAACAGCAGTGGCAGCCTGAGTTGCGTTCTGCCGCACATCGGCTTCCAGCCCCAGCAACTTACCCCAGAGAGACTTATTGGAAAGTCCCATATAAACCGGGAATCCCAGCTCCATAAAGCGATCAATCCTGCGTAAAATCTCAAGATTGTGTCCAAGGGTCTTTCCAAAACCTATGCCCGGATCAATCACTATCCGATTTTCCGGTAAGCCTGACTTCACGAGTTTTTCAAGACTTTTTTCAAAAAATGTCAAAATATCTTCTATGACACTATCATAACTCGGCGACAATTGCATCTCTTCCGGTGTTCCCTGACTGTGCATAAGTACGTATCCGGGCTTGAGATCAGCCACCACATCAAGAAGGGCCGGGTCCTGCGCAAAAGCTGAAACATCATTGACTATTGCTGCTCCGGCTTCAACTGATGCACGGGCGACTTCGCTCTTCACCGTATCAACAGAAACGATATGATCACGACTGAGTTCGCTGATAACCGGGATTACGCGGGCAAGCTCATCTTCAAGAGAGACCGGATCAGCATAGGGCCTAGTACTCTCACCGCCTACATCGAGGATATCAGCACCCTGAGAAGCAAGCTGACGACCATGCTCTACGGCCTGCTGCGGATCATAATTCTTTCCCCCATCATAAAATGAATCCGGGGTGACATTGACAATACCGGCAATAAAAAAAGGGGCAGGGCCTAACACCCTGCCCCCCTTGACGGTCCATGAATAATTACGGGACATAAATCCTGAATCCTTATTCGGAACTCTTTTTATCTTCAGAAGCTTTGGCATCTTCAGCTTTAACTTCTTTAGCTTTCTCTTCTTTTCTTTCAGTCTCTTCAGATTCGTTAGATTCTTCTGAGAGCTTGAATTCATCTTCTTTTTCAGTTTCAGCAGGCTGCTCATCAAAGGAAAAATCTTCCTTGTCTGCATCCTCATCCTTTTCAGATTCGGAAACAGGTGTGTAGCCGGACTTGGGGGTGGAACCATAAGCTCTTGCCGCTGCAGCAGGCTTCACCTGAGTAACAGTCTCAACCGGAGCAAGCTCGCCGCCCTCCATGAGGGTGTCAATATCAGCACCGGTAATGGTTTCACGATCCAGAAGGGCATCGGAAAGCAGATGCAGGATGTCCTCATTTTCGCTGAGCAGTTTGTTGGCTGTTTCATAAGCAGTGTCAATAATCCTTCTGACCTCTGAATCAATGAGGCGGGAAGTATCTTCACTGAAATCCTTATGCTGAACAAGCTCTTTACCAAGGAAAACCTGATCCTGACTTTCACCGAAAGTCATGGGACCGAGCTTCTCACTCATACCCCACTGGCAAACCATGGAACGGGCCATCTTGGTAGCACGCTCAATATCATTACTGGCCCCGGTGGTAACCTGATTAAGGATAATTTCTTCAGCCACACGTCCGCCAAGCAGCATAACAAGAGTATCTTCAAGATAGCCTTTATTATAGTTATGGCGGTCATCCACGGGCAACTGCTGGGTAACACCCAGAGCACGGCCACGAGGAATGATGGTAACTTTATGTACGGGGTCGCAATTTTCAAGCAGTCTGGCGATGAGAGCATGACCGGCCTCATGATAGGCAGTGGTCCTTTTCTCTTCATCGGTAAGAATCAGGCTGCGGCGTTCACGGCCCATGAGAACTTTGTCTTTGGCTTCTTCGAAATCCACCATTTTGACGTAGTCCTGATTATTCTTAGCAGCATACAAGGCAGCCTCGTTAACGAGGTTTTCAAGGTCTGCACCGGAAAAACCGGGAGTACCACGAGCGATAACATCAAGGTCGATCTCACCTGCAAGAGGGGTCTTGCGGGTATGAACCTTAAGGATATGCGCACGGCCCTGAACGTCAGGAGTAGGCACAACAACCTGCCTGTCAAAACGACCGGGACGCAGCAATGCGGGGTCGAGGACATCAGGTCTGTTGGTTGCAGCAATGAGGATAACACCTTCGTTGGACTCAAAACCGTCCATTTCAACCAGCAACTGGTTCAAAGTCTGTTCACGCTCATCATGCCCGCCGCCGAGGCCTGCGCCACGCTGACGGCCCACAGCATCAATTTCATCAATAAAGATCAGGCAGGGTGCATTTTTCTTACCCTGTGCGAAAAGATCACGCACACGGGAAGCACCGACACCGACAAACATTTCAACAAAGTCGGAACCGGAAATGGAAAAGAAAGGCACACCAGCTTCACCGGCAACAGCGCGGGCAAGCAGTGTTTTACCGGTACCGGGGGGGCCCACCAGCAGCACACCCTTGGGGATGCGTCCGCCGAGACGGGTGAATTTCTTGGGTTCGCTGAGAAACTGAACGACCTCGGAAAGTTCATCCTTGGCTTCATCAACTCCGGCAACATCTTCAAATGTTACGCGTGCAGTCTCTTCATTGATCAACCGCGCCTTGGAACGGCCGAAGGACATGGCCCCGCCCTTTCCTCCACCGCCGCCTTGCATCTGGCGCATGAAAAAGATCCAGACACCGACCAGAAGCAACATAGGAAACCATGATATGAACAATGTCATATACCATGGGGCCTCTTCTTCCGGCTCAGCCACAACTTCAATTTTGTTTTTGATCAGATTCTGAACAAGGGCCGGATCTTCAGGGTTATAAGTGACAAAACGTTTGTCACCGACCATTACCCCGCTGATTTTCTGCCCCTGAATCTTAACTTGAAGGACCTCTCCTTCATCGACCCTGCTTAAAAAGTCGGTGTAGGAAAGTTTGAGCTGGGAAGTCTGTGGCTGGTTAAACAGATTGAACAATACAATCATCACCAACATAATGGTTACCCAGACCAAGAGATTCTTGGCAAAACTATTCAAAGTCTATCTCCTTGGATATGCGTCCGGACTGCCAAAGCCTGTCAATATGCGGCAAGCACGGACTGTATTTACATTTTTTCTACAGTATCAATCAGCTATTAATAAGACTAATTCTGGAAAAGGCAAGGCATATTCAAAAATATTATTAATGCTTGCCCTTTGCCGACAAAATTGTTAGCCATTTCTTCTTCGAAGAGGAAGTGTATCGTAACCGGTGTTGCGCCTGGACTTCAAATCCAGTGGACGGGTTAACCCTCGTCGGTAGGTTCGACTCCTATACACTTCCGCCAAATTCCTTCCTCAGACCAATTCTATTATAAATCATTTTGTTATCAAGACTCTGTCTAATAAATTTCAAAATAAAAAAAGGGCCTCAAAAAAATTGAAGCCCACCAGATAAAACGAATACGTCCTAAAATCAGTCCATATTGCGTTTGATAACATCGTAGCGCACGCCAAGGTCTTTACAAAGATTTTCAATACCCAGAAGAATCAAGTTTTCCGATTCAGCTCTACTCCGCACATCATCTGAGCCATGAGCTATAATCTGACTTTCATTTGAATTAATGGGAACAACAATAAAATCTCCACGCCAGGAACCATCAGTACCTTCGATCGAGATAGTATATTTTTCCTCGTTAATGGCAGTCACTTTATACGGAACACCAGTTTCCGAAATACCTTTCTTGGTTCGCAGAACAGCAGCTTCAAAAACTCTATCAGCTGATCTTGGAATTTCCACTGTAACGGTTATATCCGCACCGTCATTACTATAAGCCGCAACAATTGCAACAATAGCTAAAGGACAACCTTGGAGCACAAACAAGCTACATAATAAATAACCAGTTAGAAGACAGGCCCACTTCTGCTTAATTAAACTAAACATACTCCCTCCATCGTAAAATTTATAAACACCCAAGACATATATCACAAATCACATCCAACATACAACACATCCAGACAAAGAGTAGCAATATACGACAATTGCAGCGCAAGCAGACTTGCTATATTATGGGGTATGTATAATATAAATTCCAGATAAGTAATGTTTAGCATATAAATCTATAAGGATTTAGCATGGACACAAAAACTTCAGCAGGACAACCGCTTCACACTGGTATTGGAATTATCGACAGCCAGCATCAAACCTTCTTTACCATTCTCAAAAGAATTCAGAATAGTCCACTCCAAGAAGATTCTTCTCAGCTATCTAGTCTTATTGAAGAAATACACCTCTACACACTCTATCATTTTGAAGCAGAAGAAAGAATAATGGAAGCAGCAGAGGTTCCAAATCTAGACGAACACAAAGAAATTCATCAAAATTTTGTTGAGACAATTGAAGAACTCAGATTAAAAATTATCTTAGAGGACGAATACCTTGTGCAAGAGATGACCGAAACTATTGAGAAATGGTTTATTGATCACATCTTAAATATCGACAAAAGAGATCTTGAGTACGTGAAGAACAATTCTTGATTTTTTAAATTATCTAAAAAAAAGGCCGGAAAACTTGTAGAATTCAACAACAAGTCTTCCGGCCTTTAATCTTACCATCTAAAATTTCGAAATTACTTATCCAGCCAAGCCTTGAGTTCGACAATCTGAGCATCCACGGACTCAGGTCCGGTGCTTCCGGGGGAAACCCTGCGTCTTACCGCTGCTTCATATGAAAGCACCTCAAAGACATCTTCTTCAATTTTATCTGAAAAAGTTTTGAGATCTTCAAGGCTCATATCTTCAAGGCCCCTGCTCTCCGCTTCAGCCTTAGCTACAGCGGAACCGGTGATATGGTGCGCTTCGCGGAAGGGAATGCCCTTGCCCACGAGATAGTCAGCCAGTTCAGTGGCATTAAGGAAACCCTTTTTGAGGGCAGATTCCATATTTTCAGGATTAAAACCCATGGCATCCATCATATCAGCCATGATAACCACGGAAGCATGTACGGTCTTATCGCAATCAAAGAAAGGCTCTTTGTCTTCCTGCATGTCGCGGTTGTAAGCCAGAGGCAGACCTTTACAGGTGGTCATCAGCGAAAAGAGATCGCCGTAGACACGTCCGGTCTTACCGCGCATAAGTTCGCAAACGTCCGGGTTTTTCTTCTGAGGCATGATGGAAGATCCGGTGGAAAATTCATCAGGAAGCTTGATAAAGCCGAAGCAAGGGTTGGCCCAGATTATCAGCTCTTCACAAATGCGGCTCAAATGAGTCATCACCAGACTTCCGGCAAACATGGCTTCCATGACGAAATCGCGATCGGAAACAGCATCAAGGCTGTTACGGAAGGTATCTTCCATGCCGAGAAATTTTGCAGAAGTCGCAGGCTTAAGCGGATAGGTGGTTCCGGCCAGCGCAGCAGCACCCAGCGGGCAGACATCAGCTCTTTTAATACAATCAACCACCCTGCTGTGGTCACGCTTGAACATCCAAGCATAGGCCAGCATATGATGGGCAAGGCTGACAGGCTGTGCGGGCTGGAGATGAGTATAACCGGGTAGCAGTACTTCCCTGTTCTCATCTGCTTTAGCAGTAAACACTGCGATCAGCTTTTCAAGGGCTGTTTTCCATGCATCAAGGGAACGCAAAACGTGCAGACGAAAATCTGTTGCAACCTGATCGTTACGGCTACGTCCGGTATGCAGTTTACCGCCCACAGCACCTACAATCTCGGTCAATCTGCTTTCAATGTTCATGTGGAGATCTTCCATCTCCTTTTTCCATTCAAATTTTCCGGATTCGATCTCTTCCAGCACCTGATCAAGGCCTTTGACCAGAGTTTCGGCCTCTTCTGCGGTAAGCACACCCTGCTCTGCCAGCATCCGGGCATGGGCCTGAGAACCGGAAATATCTTCGCGGTACAGGTTCTGGTCGTAGCTTACGGATTCAGTATAATCTTCTACGGACTGGGCTGTCTTGGCAGCAAATCTGCCGCCCCATAATTTATTATCTGCCATTTTATTAACCTCGTCTTGCCTCCGGCGGCTGGGGAAGGGAAAACTTTTGCAAAAGTTTTCCCTTCCCCAGACCCCATCCCTTTCAAAACCTTTTGATAGGGCTTCGCCGCTGGAGACTTTTATTATTGCGAAATTTATAATCCCGTATCCTCATCTTAAGACGACACGATATTATTTTTATCAAAAAACCGTCAGAGTGTTGAGAAAGTACCAGATGCAAGGCGCAAGAAAAACACTGGAACGATGCGTATAAACATACGTGAGTTTCAGTGTTTTTAGCAGTAACGCCGCAGATGGTGCTTTATCAGCAGTCTGAGCCTGTGGTCAGCTTTTGTGACGAAAACAGGCGGAGATATTTGAATCCCGGACGAACTTGCGTCCGTCCGGGTTATTTAAAACATTACTAATCTACGTCTTCGACGTCGCCTTCTTTGATCCATTCGGAACCGGAAGAGGTCTTGCCTTTGAGACGCAGACCCACCAGCTTGATGAAGCCTTCAGCATCTTTTTGATCGTAGACTTCGTCTTCTTCAAAAGTAGCGAGGTCTTCGCGGTACAGGGAGTAAGGAGACTTACGGCCCTCGGGAATAACGTTACCCTTGTAGAGTTTCACACGGACAGTACCGGTGATGGTCTTCTGGGTTTCGTCGATCATTGCCTGAAGGGCAACACGTTCGGGAGCGTACCAGAATCCGTTGTAAAGCATCTCAGCGTACTTGGGAATCAGGCTGTCACGAAGGTGCATTACTTCGCGGTCCATGCAAAGTCCTTCAAGATCACGATGGGCAACGTGCATAATGGTTCCGCCGGGAGTTTCGTACACACCGCGGGACTTCATGCCCACGAAACGGTTCTCAACCATATCCACACGACCTACGCCGTGTTTACCGCCAAGCTCATTGAGTTTTTCAATGAGAGCAGCCGGGGAATATTTTGTGCCGTTGATTGCAATAGGATCACCCTTTTCGAAATCAATAGTGATGATTTCAGGCTCATCCGGTGCTTCCTCAATAGGACGGCAGTAACGATAGGATTCAGGAGAAGGAGCATTCCAAGGATCTTCAAGCTCGGCACCTTCAAAACTTACGTGCAGCAGGTTGGCATCCATGGACCATGGCTTCTTGCGGGTATTAGGAATCTCAATATCGTTTTCTTCCGCAAACTTCATGAGATCGGTACGGGACTTGAGATCCCATTCACGCCAAGGAGCGATATTCGTGAGCTTGGGGTTCATGCCCATTGCGCCCAGTTCAAAGCGGACCTGATCATTACCTTTACCGGTTGCGCCGTGGGCAACAGCCTGTGCGCCTTCCATTTCAGCAATCTCAACCATTCTTTTAGCAATGAGAGGACGTGCAATGGCAGTACCGAGCAGGTAACGACCTTCATAGATCACACCGGCACGGAAAGCAGGAAAAATAAAATCCCGGGCGAACTCTTCACGCAGGTCTTCAACATACGCTTTGCTAGCACCGGTCTTAAGTGCTTTTTCATCAATACCGTCAAGCTCTTCACCCTGTCCGAGGTCGGCAGTAAGGGTAATAACTTCGCAGTTGTATTCCTTCTTAATCCATTTAAGGATGATGGAGGTATCCAGACCGCCGGAATAAGCCAATACTACTTTTTCAATTTTACTCATTTTATAAATCCTTAAAACATTTGCCTCCGGCGGCTTAAACCCTTTTGCATAGGGGTTTAAGAATCCCAAAACCTTTTATCGGGGCTACGCCGCTGTTGGCACTAATTTGTCTTTTATTTTAATAAATATCTCTCAATCCCTTCCGGCGAAGCCTAATGAAAGTTTCCGGAGAGTCCAGAGAACCCTTTTCAAAAGGTTCTTTGGCCCCCGGAGGGCCGCCGGAGGTATTCTTACTCAATAGTATGCATGTGCGGAACAGCCTGCACAGGTCCGAGAAGTTTTTCAACTGCATCGAAATCAACTTCAAGACCGTTTACTGACCATTCAAGGATAGCTTTCTGCATGTGCAATCTGTTTTCAGCCTGATCAAAAATGATTGATCTAGGTCCATCGAGGACTTCAGCTGTAACTTCTTCGCCACGGTGTGCGGGCAGGCAATGCATCACCTTACAATCGGGGTCTGCATTTTCAAGAAGCTTGTCGTTTACCTGATATGCGGCAAAAGCCATTTCACGCTTCTTCTGCTCTTCTTCCTGTCCCATGGAAGCAAAAACATCGGTGTTCACGTAATGAGCACCTTTTACAGCTTCAGCAGGGTCATAGCTGAGATTGATCTTCGCCCCCATGGCAAGTGCACGGGAAAGAATGTCATGATCAGGCTCATACCCTTTAGGGAATGCCAAAGTCAGGTAGAAAGGAAAATAAATAGCGGCATTGATCCATGAATGAGCCATGTTGTTGCCGTCACCGACCCATGCAACGTGTACATTCGCAAGATCGGGAGTCCTTTCATAAATGGTCAGCATATCACTCAAAACCTGACAAGGGTGATACCTGTCTGTCAGGGCATTAATAACCGGAACAGAGCTGTGCTCAGCAAGGGTGCGGACCTTCTGTTGCCCAAAAGTACGAACAACAAGGGCATCTGCGTAACGAGAAAGAACCTGTGCGGTATCTTCCAGCGGTTCACTTCTGCCAAGCTGGGATTCTGCCGGAGTCATGAAAATGGAATGACCGCCAAGCTGCTCAATAGCAACGTCAAAAGAAACTCGTGTACGGGTGGAAGCTTTTTCAAAAACCATGATAACGGTCTTCCCTTCAAGGGCGTTATTTCTGATTTTATTATCTTTAAGCTCTTTTGCACGCAGCAGGAGCTGACCGAGTTCTGAGCGGGGAACATCATTTATTTTAAGAAGATGTCTGATCATCGTAAAAACTCCAGAGATATTTGAGGTGAGCCTTAACTGACTATGAAAAATAGCAATCGGGAATTATTGCCCATAAGGCCCGCCATTGTAAACCATAAAAGCATGGTCTTTATTCAAAAAAAGAACAAAAAACGGGGATTTTCTCTAGAACAGCACATGGACAGTCCCGGACGGGACCGTGCTGCAAGGAAACGGGTTGGCTTTTCAACTATTGCCAACCCAAAATTCGCTGTCGAAAAACAGGCGCAACGGATTCAACAGCAGTGTCGGTAAGTGAATACATTTCAGGACCGTGATCATACCCGGCAAGGTGCAGCATCGCGTGCGCCAGCAGCCTTACAGTGTGCTCTTCCGGCTGCTGGCCGTAGAGCCTTGTTTCACGGACAAGAGTATCCACAGACAAAACTATTTCTCCTAAAAAATTATTTTTTCCCAGATCAGGAGTCTCGGAAAAAGGAAAGCTGAGCACATTGGTCGGACCGACGCAGCCCAAAAATTCTTCATTAACTTCAGCAATGGCGGCATCATCGACGATTTTAAGATCAAAGTCAAAGCCAGCTGCCCCCAGAACCTCAAGCAACATGTCAGCCATGCACAGCAATTCCCTCTTTGCTAGAGGAAAATTCGCATCAGGCGTACATTCTATGCTCAGATTCACTCCCACTACTTGTCGCCCCGACACTCGTAAGAATCGTAAGCCTTGACAATCCGGGCCACCAACGGATGGCGGATAACATCAGTATCTTCGAATTTTATGAAGCTGATACCCCGCACATCACGCAAAATATTAACGGCTTCCACTAAGCCCGAAGGATCGCGATTCGGCAGGTCGATTTGGGTGATATCTCCGGTAACAACTGCTTTGGAGCCGAAACCGAGCCGGGTAATAAACATCTTCATCTGTTCAGGCGTAGTGTTCTGCGCCTCATCAAGAATGACAAAGGCATTGGAAAGCGTCCGCCCGCGCATAAAGGCCAGCGGTGCGATCTCAATAATATTTTCCTCAATCATATCCTGCACCTTGCCCATATCAAGCATATCGTACAGAGCATCGTAGAGGGGACGCATATACGGATTAACCTTATCCACCAGATCACCGGGCAAAAAGCCAAGCTTTTCCCCGGCCTCAACAGCAGGACGGGTCAGGATAATCCTGTTAACTTCCTTACGCTGCAAGGCATAAACCGCCATGGCAACAGCAAGATAAGTCTTACCGGTTCCGGCAGGACCAACGGAGAATACCATATCGTTTTCACGAATTGCGGAAAAATAAGCCCGTTGGGTCAAAGTGCGCGGAGTAAGGGTTTTCTTAGGGGAAACAGCAAATAGCTCATCCCGGAAAATTTTAATCAGGTCAGCCTGTGGATCACGGCAGAGTATGCGGTAAGCGGCCTCCACATCCTGCGGAAAAACCTCTTTACCGGACTTGAGCAGCTTATAGAGCTGAGTAAATGATTTTGCCACCGGATCGATAAGCTCTTCATTCTCAGATATAAGTTGCAAGGAATTGCCCCTGCTCTCTATCCTGACACCGGATTGGCGTGAAATAAGATCAAGGTTTGCATTCTGGGCACCGAAGAGCACGCTGGCCAGTCCCACATTATCAAACTCAAGCTTAACCCGAAACTTTTCTTTATCTGCCATTAATTATTTCCCGTTCTTTTTTGTGAAGATGGAATACGGCAGGATGAACGAAGTTGCAACTAATTAAAACGAATTGAAATTTATGATCCAAGAAGGTCATCTACAGCAGCCAGTATGGCCTTGGCATTAAAAGGTTTAGTAAAAGTGTATTTCACTCCGAACATTTTAATCCAATCAAGCGAATCGTAGTTTGCAGAGGAACTGCCGCCGGACACTGCGATAATCTTTATATCCGGGTTTTCTTTCATTAATTCCCTGACAGTCTGCACACCCTCTTTTTCCGGCATGAAAATATCTGTGATAACCAAGTCAATCAGATTACGGTCGTACCCCTTTACGGCTTTGACTCCATCCTCGGCTTCCGTAACAAGGTGCCCTTCTTTCTCAAGCATTGCTTTAAGAACCTGACGTGAAATTGGATCATCATCTACGACGAGAATCCGGGGCATAAATATTCTCCTTAACTTCCCAAAATAATTACTAAGACAATGGACCGACAGCTGCTAGCCATCATCTATACACAGCTGTCACGCTAGGAATTAACTGTTAAAAAAAATATTTTCAAGATATTAAAGAAAAAACTTAATAGCGCGACTTACGACTACCCTCAAAAATTTCATACTCCAGCAGCCTGCATTCGATCTTTGCATTATAAAAAATCAATCGTCTTGAAGCTTTAAGGCCAATGAATTTTGCCAATTCAAGATTTCCGGTAAAAACCAATCCCTTGTATCCCTGACATTTATTTTTCAAAAAATCACCGATTGCAGCATAGATCTTTTCCAGCTTGGTCCGGCTACCAAGACGCTCCCCGTATTCAGGGTTCATAATTACCACCCCACCCCCGTCAGGAATCTGCGTATCCCGAAAATCGCAAACATCAAATTCAATATGATGCTCAACCCCGGCAGCACGGGCATTCTTTTTGGCGGCTTCCACCGCTTCGGGATCGAGATCCGTGGCAATGATCTTTCCGTCGAAAGAATCACGTTCCCTGTCTTCTGCATCAATACAGAGGTTATCCCAATATTCAGGATTGTAGCCGGGAAGCTTCATAAAAGAATAATACTCACGCATGAGTCCCGGTGCGCCATTAAGTGCAACCAAAGCAGCTTCAATGGCAAGAGTGCCGCTACCGCACATGGGAGAAACAAAATTACCGCGACCGTACCATTTAGCAGCCCTGATCAGAGTTGCTGCCAGAGTTTCCTGCAAAGGAGCCTTGTGCGGGAATTTGCGGTATCCGCGACGGGAAAGAGGCACACCGGAAGTATCCAGATAAACGGTACATTCATCATCTTTCCAATGCAGAAAAACAACTATGCCGGACATCTCGGGACCGGAGGAAGGACGTCTCCCGCACTTTTCGCGAATACGGTCAACAACAGCATCCTTAACCTTAACATTGGCGAAACGGGAATCATTAACTGTCTCGGTGCGTACAGATGAGGTCACGGTCAGATAATCATCCGGTCCAAGAATATTTTCCCAGACCATATCCTTAACCTGATTGTACATCTCGTCCGGGGTGTCGGCTTTGAATTTCTTCAACTGATACATTACCCGGTGCCCGCAGCGGACCCAGAGATTAAGACGCATGCAGTCGTTAAGCGATGCTTTGGTCTCTACCCCGGCATAAAGCTCAGCCCGTATTTTAAATCCGAGCCGCCCCATCTCTTCCGCAAGATAAGGACTGAAGCCCTTGGGACAAGTAACCAGCACAACACTTTTACGTTCGAAATCCATCATATACAACTCCTCAAGATATATATCAGACAAAAAATATATTATATTTACATACAGAGTAGGTCTTAAAAAAACCGCCTCAGCATCATTTACATTTCATTAATACATTACAACAATGATTTAGGCGAAGCTTAATACCCATAAAAGCCACAGTAATCAAGCCGGGTATTCTCATCTCTTAATCAGTTGCCCATCATTACGCCTCTAAACACACATATTTAAACTTTAATTACTGCGCTTTCATCAATTCCGCTTGACTTATCAATCTTTAAATGCTTTTGATTCTCAATCTCAACTCAAACAGGTCGCGGAGTAAAATATGTCAATCAAATGGAAAGTTATTGCTGGCCTTGTCTCAGCATTAACAATTACCGGTGGAATAATTCTAACTGCAGTCAGTATAAACTTTCATGACTCAACAAATGAAAAGATCATTGAATCAACAACAAAACAACTTGAACTTCTGGATAGCGAAATAGCAATCTTCATGAAGGAAACAGAAGCGAATACCCTGATGCTTTCATGGACTCCAGATGCCGCAGAGGCAGATCAAATCAGCACTTCTTTTATAGGCAGAACCGGCGACATGATCTCCCCGGCCCCTATCGCAGGAGATTCTGTTGGCGAGAGCTTAAAAGAAAACTACGTATCCGTACTTCAGTCGCATCCCAAATACCTCAATGCCTACATCGGGACACGAAACGGAGGAATGATTGTCGGCAACGATTCCAAGCTACCCTCCGGATACGATCCAAGAAATCGCCCATGGTATAAAGATGCAATGAAGAACCCTGACAAAGCCACGACATCGAGTATTTACCAATCAACGACAGGAGATGCCATGCTGACTTCAGTCAAGGCGGTAAAGAATAGAGGAGAAATCGTCGGTGTTGTGGGACTGGACTTTTCCCTTCAGGACATCACTGACCGATTGGCAGGAGTTAAATTCGGAAATCACGGGTACATAGTATTGCTCCAAGATGATGGAACGGTTATCGCCGACCCTAAATTCCCCCAACACAACTTCAAAAAGATTTATGAACTCAATGATGATGGATATGCAGAGTTATTCAACTTAAATAAAGGCCACAAGCAGCTATTCATCGGTTCAGAAGAATATATTGCCGTGGTATTCACATCCCCGACAAACGGATGGAAATATCTGGGGCTGGTCAATGAAACTGAAATCATGCAACCTGTTTACCAAAATGCAATTTATTCATTTGCACTCATATTCTTATGCATGACAATTGCTGCATTGAGTATGTGGTTCTTCATAAATCGCGTAATTATTCGTCCTCTAGATTCTATAGTCACTAATCTTGGCAAAAACGCAAACGGAGATTTTACTGAACGGACTGAGGAAAACAGCGATGATGAGATCGGAGATATCCAGAAATCACTGAATATAACTTCAGACAAACTTGCTGACACCATAGCAAACGTAGCATCAGGAAGTGAACTTGTTGCTGCAGGCAGTGAAGAGCTTTCAGCTGCAGCTCAATCCTTATCAGAAGGTGCCACCGAGCAGGCTGCTTCACTTGAAGAGCTATGCTCCTTAATGGAAATTATGGCCTCCGCCACCAAATCCAATGCCGATAATGCAGGCACAACAGAAAAGATTGCCTCTGCTGCTGCAATAAATGCGGAATCCACTGGCAAAGCTGTCAATGAGACAGTTGAAGCAATGAAAGAAATTGCTGACAGAATCTCAATCATTGAAGAAATCGCCAGACAAACCAACCTTCTCGCTCTCAACGCTGCAATTGAGGCTGCCAGAGCAGGAGAACATGGTAAAGGATTTGCTGTTGTAGCGAGTGAAGTCAGAAAACTTGCAGAGAGATCCGGGCAGGCAGCAGCAGAAATAAGCGATTTTTCATCCTCAAGCGTACATCTGGCTGAGAATGCAGGCGAAATGCTTCAGGCTATTGTTCCGGATATCCAAAAGACAGCAGAGCTGGTACAGGAGATAAGCAGTGCAAGTGCTGAGCAGGATTCAAGTGCAATGCAGGTCAACAATTCCCTGAAACAACTTGATCAGACAGTACAGCAAAATGCCGCAGCTGCTGAAGAAATGACCTCTACCGCTGAAAGTCTTTCGTCTGAGGCATCACACCTTCAGCATACTGTAGATTTCTTCAAAGTTCGCAGCCATGCTGTAGACCAGCACATTCCAATATCTTCAGGAGCAAACGACCAAGCCGTCCATTACTACACTCCTGAACTTGAAACCAGACAATTCACGCGTCCTCCCCTTCCCGCTTCGCAACAGATCAGGGATCACGGCTTCGAAAGATTCTAAAAAAAGTCCCCGTCTTAATTAGACGGGGACTTTTTATAATTATCAAATCTAAACCTTATTTCTTAAGAGCCGCTTCCATCTCGGCAAAGTCAGCGAGAATCTGCTCATCCTTCTGTGGAACGAACAGGTTAACAGCCATAATAGTCAAAAAGTTTGCCACAAAACCCGGAACAATTTCGTACATGGTTGCGCCAAGTCCTGCATCTTTCCAAAAAATGAGTACTAGAGTACCGACGATCATACCGGAAAGAGCTGAAATCCATGTTGTTTTTCTGCTGAACAAAGAAAACAAAACAACCGGACCGAACGCGGCACCGAATCCGCCCCATGCGTAAGAAACAAGCCCCAGAACGGTATTACCCGGAGTCAAAGCCATACTCATGGCAATGATGGAGATAACCAGAACACAGAGGCGGCCCACGAGCATAAGTTCCTTCTCAGAAGCTTCACGGCGCAGAATCTTTTTATAAAAATCCTCAGTCAGTGCGGAAGAGGAAACCAGCAACTGTGAATCAATGGTGGACATGATCGCGGAAAGAATAGCCGCCAGCAGCACGCCGCCAACCCAAGGGTTAAAGAGCTTGGAAATCATGTAGATGAATACTTTCTCCTGCTCACCGCCGTGAAGACCGTCAAACATGGGGATAGCAACCATACCTACAACAACCGCCCCGGCAAGGGAGATAATTACCCATATAAGGGCAACCGCTGTGGCTTTAGGAAGTTCTTTAATAGAACGGATACCCATAAAACGGGTCAGAATATGCGGTTGTCCAAAGTAACCAAGTCCCCAAGCCATGGTTGATATTATAGCGACGATGGAAAGAGGAACTCCGGCACCGTTATGAAAAAGGCTGGTAGAAATGTTCTTTGCTGCCATCTCAGCTTCAATAACGGAAATCCCACCATTATCGATGGTTCCGAGAATCGGAACAAGGATAATAGCGAAAAACATCAGCCCGCCCTGAAAAAAGTCAGTCCAGCAGACAGCCATGAATCCGCCAAGAAAAGTATAAGAAACAATTACAACCGCCCCGGTGATAACAGCCACGGAGTAATCAATATTGAACATGGATTCAAAAAGCTTACCCGCAGCAACCAGACCGGACGAAGAGTAAATAGTGAAGAACATCAGGATGATGACCGCAGAGCCTACACGCAACAGGCTGGTCGGATCTTTGAACCGTTTTTCAAAAAAAGATGAGATTGTGAGGGTATCGGTCATCTGGGTATAAACGCGCAGACGGGCGGAAACAAAAATCCAGTTCAAAGCAGTACCCACAAAAAGGCCGATAGCAATCCATGCCTCGGTCATACCGCCAAGGTAAACCGCTCCGGGCAATCCCATGAGCAGCCAGCCGGACATATCGCTGGCCTGTGCGGAAAGAGCTGTAACCCAGCCGCCAAGTCCGCGTCCGCCGAGAATGTAGCCTTCAATATTTGAAGTACGCTTGTAAAAATACCAACCCACTGCCAGTAGGAAGACCAAATAAACACCAAATGTAAGCAAAGTCTCAGTCTGAATCACAATAAATCCTTTTTGAACAAGTAAAGAAAACAAAAACAACCTAAAACGTAAAAAGGGGCCACTATTTAACCATCATGAGAGCTATGTACAAGATATTTTTTTTCAGCGTCGATTGTACGGCTATCACTTCATTACGCATTAAATTATTCAGCTTTTCATTCAAAAAGTTCATTATTTCCATTCGCAACAAATTATGAACGAAGAATTCAACACAAGACAACTACACATCATCAACTATTATTAACTCTGCTCAATTTAGTAAGAACAACTTGACAGTACTTGCCAGTTAAAACAAAAAAAGAGCTCACCACCAAATCAGACAAGGAGGCTCTTCTTGCCAGCAATAATACTCGCAGGCATCACCCTGCTGACCATCATCGGAATCTCATTCTACGCCAAGAAAAAGGGCCATAGCGGACTCGGCGTATTCTTCCTGCTATACTGCATAACATCAATCATAGTTTATGTTGTTACCCTGCCGGAAGGTAAACCATTCATGTTAGTGGACATCCTCGGCCAGATCGGGGTTATGGTCACTTCCATCGGCGTGATCATTGCCCATGCCAAAGGGGCCAAGAAATTTCTCTACGCCCTGCCCGGCCTGATAATTCTCGGGATATCTCTTTCCATCCACATAAATAGAGTTGCCCCGCCGGACCAGAATGGGACCGCAGCCAACCAGACCGTCATTATACAATCAAACCAAACCAAAGAATAAAACAAAGCCCCTGCCTTGAACTTTCAAGACAGGGGCTCATACTGTCGATGAAGCACAGTATGACCGTAAATATTTATCGAACATATTTAGAAAGTTACTACTGAATCACCCGCCGCTCAGGATTCATTTTATCAATCGCATCATAAATCATTTCCGCAAATTTACGTAACTTTTCCGCGTATTGCTCATCCTCAGCAACATCAGCATCCTGCTCGGCAAGCGTTGCCACGGCCTGTAATTGAATGGCCCCCTGAGTCGGAGTCATCTGTCCGGCCTTCATTGCACCTGAAATATACTGAACTTGGTCCGCGTATTTTTTTAAATGATTCATGTGCAATATCGATACATATCCCTCAAATAAACTCAAGTCATAAATACCTTAAATCCACCCACACGAACTATCCGCCATACTGAATGCTTAGGGATGCTCCTTCCGGCAATTTATCAGTAAGAGCTTCCATAAGCTCACTGACAGTAAGTTCACGCTGCTGCTCACGGGTGATCCTTTTTTCGATCTCAACATAAGTCAAAGCACCGGAAGGTTCATCAGAAAGCACCCTGTACTTCGGCCCCAGTCCGGTACGAATCCAATTAGGATCAACCCCGGCAACTTCAAGAGCTTTAAGCAGCCAGTCGGAGGGGATGGAGTTTCTGCGCTTTGCGTCGGAAATGGAAGACTGCCTGATCCCCAGGACTTCGGCCAGCCTGACCTGAGTGATTTTTTTATCAAAAAGTAAAGCTTCACCTAGTCTGGATAATGCTTCACTAAAATTAAAACTTTCCACCATAAAAGCCTCTCTTGAAAAACAATCTGCACATCGACTTCAGCCGACTTGTGCTTATTCGTTTTTTTAAATAAACTTTTACCTGTTTTAGAAAAATCAAATGGATAATCAGGTAAAAAGTTTTTCATCAGCCTCTTTTTTGCTTTATAGACAAACTTTTTACCCACTTCAAGGACTATTTTATAAAAAAAGAGATATACTTCCTATGTCCGATATTGTTGAAAGATTCCTGAGCATAAAAAATCTGGTGGGTATTAAACGCAACGAATTCTGCAAAAGGGTCGGCGTTTCAGCTACAACCCACGATAATTATCAAAAAGGCAAGGGAACTCCCAAAGCTCCATTTCTCTGCAAAGTTTGTGAGGAATTCTGCATCAACGGGCACTGGCTGCTCACCGGGGAAGGCGAAGTCTTCATGGACGAATCCCCGGCCCCGGCACGTCCTGCTGATCCAAACGTGCTGAACACAGGTGAAAACATAAACCTGATCGGCTTAGCCCAATGTGGAATAGACGGCTGGTCCCAGACCATGCCTATCGCCATAAACAGCTCCGTACCGGAATTCCACAAAGACTACATCGCCGCCCTTACCATAGGAGATTCTATGGTCCCCGCAGGAATCCTGCCCGGGAATATCGTCTATTGCGATCCACGCCTTCAGCCCTCCATCGGAGAACCAGTATTTGTAATGCGCCGGGATGCCCAGCAAGAAGAATCCGCCGGAGTAAAAATCTACAACGGGCAGGATGAAAAGTGGGTATATCTACAAGGCTGGCTGAATAAACAAGGAGATAAGCCGCAGACAGAATTTAATATTCAGCAGCTTGTCAGCGAGATTAGCTTAATTGCGCCGGTTGTTATGATTCGACGGCGGGTGTGAGGATAAAAAAACACCCCCTTACACGGACCATGCGGTAGTCCTTGTAAGAGGGTGTTTATATTACAGTTGGTGCGAAAGGAGAGACTCGAACTCTCATCACACTAAAATGCTACTGCACAGAAGTATCCTTTGGCTGTACCCGCAAGGAAACACCAAGAGCACCCAATACCTTCATAATTGTACTATAACGCGGCTGAGATCCGGGACTTAGAGCCTTGTACAAACTCTCCCGACCAAGACCTGAATCCTTGGCGAGCTGGCTCATGCCTCTGGCTTTGGCAATATTCCCGACAGCCATAAGCAGAACATCCTGATTGCCGGATTCAAGCGCGGCATTCAAATACTCAGCTATGACCTCTTCATTGTTCAAATGTTCATATGCTTCAAAAGGCTTTGTCTTTGCCATAGTTACCCCTCGTTGTTTATTTCGTCAGCTAGTTCGTGCGCTTTTCGGATATCCTTTGTCTGACTGGATTTATCACCGCCAGCCAACAAAAAGTAATATCTGTCTCCGACCTTGGTAAAATATACCCTATAACCCGGACCGACTGAAATTCTCATCTCAGAAACGCCGTTGCCAACGGACTTACAATCTCCAAATAATCCGAATCGTGCATGGTCAATCCTCGAAAGAATTCGGGCCTTACCAACGTGATCTTTAAGTTTTGAAAGCCATTTATCAAAAACATCTGTGCTATCAAACTGGTTCATACATATAATGTATCCACTCGAATACAGAGTGTCAATAACCACACAAAAACACCCCCTTACACGGACCATGCGGTAGTCCTTGTAAGGGGGTGTTTATATTACAGTTGGTGCGAAAGGAGAGACTCGAACTCTCACGGGGTTAACCGCTAGATCCTAAATCTAGTGCGTCTACCAATTCCGCCACTCTCGCAACCAAATATTATAGGCTAATTATTGGACATTGCTCCTTATGGATTAAACCAAACAAAGGCACTGTCCCGTGCAGCCGTTGCGTTAATATAAGCAGTGTCACAGCTTGTCAACAAAAATCGTTTAAAAATCCATATAAACGGTAACTTCGATCAGCCGGACATTGCAGCAAGCAGCTTTTTAAGCTTTGCTTCCAAATCTTCAAAATCCTTTGCCAGCAAGCGAAGACACGGCTCTACACCTTTTGCCCCGGAATCGCAAACAACATCTATCATCTCAGGGTCGGGATGCTCAGACATGGCTTTGCAAGTGCCCCACTCAAGGGTATTTTCTTCGGTTCCCGGAATCTCTCCCGGCTCATCGGCCCGATCGAACCATGCTTCTACAAATCCGCACTCTGCGACAGAGGCCATAATCCGTTCATTGAGCCGTAAACCAGCAGCACAGCCGACTTCCGGATTGGACTTGCGGGCGCAAAGCAGGACTTTGGCAATGTGAGTAGAAGCTCCAAACTCAGGATGCCCGCAAACCATGACTTCACCTTTACGAGTGCAGGATACTCTTCCGCTGAAAGCAGCAACATCGTTAATATCTCCGGCATGAGGCAAGGCCGTAGCCACATTCATGCGCACTTCAGGTATTAGTTCGTTCAATCCTGCCATGCACTCAAGACGTAATCCGAATTCATGCAGATCGGACAAAATTCCCTGTTTCATTTTTTCAATGAGCATAGGAGCAAGATGGTTAGGTGGTCCGCTCCCCTCGCCGAGATCAAATCCAGCCCGCAGAGCAAGGTTCAGATACTCCTGAGCCTTACGTACAGACGTCACCATATCATATCCTTTTGCCAGACCGGAGGCGATGGTTGCAGAAAGCGTGCATCCGGTGCCGTGACTATTCTTAGTCTTGACCCGCTGTTGCATAAGCGGAATCGGCTGCTGTCCTTTAATACCCAGCCAATCAGTAGCGGCTACGGAATCAAAATGCCCACCCTTCACAAGTACGGCTTTGGGACCCATCTCAAGCAGGAGTTCTATGGCCTTGAAAATATCTTCACGGCTTTTGATCTCCATATCGGTAAAAAGTTCAGCTTCTGGCACATTGGGGGTCAACAGGTCAGCAAGCGGAAAAATTTCCTTCATGGCCTGCACAGCATCATCTTTGAGCAGTTTGGCTCCGCTGGTTGCCACGCAGACAGGGTCAATAACCAGTGGGATATCCCTGTCTTTCAAAGTTTCACCAACCGCTTTGATGATGGGTGCGGAAAATAACATCCCGGTTTTAGCAGCCCGGACATTAATATCATTACAAACCGTTTCTATCTGGAGGGCAACAAACTCAGGAGATACAGCTTCAATCCCTGCTACTCCGGTTGTGTTCTGAGCGGTAAGTGCGGTGATGGCACTGGCCCCGTAACATCCGGCCATGGAAATAGCTTTAAGATCGGCCTGAATCCCAGCCCCTCCGCCGGAATCAGAACCTGCAATAGTCAAAACACATGGAAGCGGTTTCATCATGCCTCCTTGGGCATTTTTTATATTTTTGATCAACTGATTTTACCCATCGCCATGCTCCGGGTCAATAGATGCTGAACTATGCTTAAATTAAGAATAGAATTTGGCCGGAAATTCACCGCAAAACTAACTTTCATTTTCATGAATCCCTGCAAGGAAAATAAAGCATTTAGTTCCTTGCCAGCTACGGGGTTCAGCTATATGTATGCCCCATGACAAAAAGCATTATCGCCAAAAAGCGGCCCCAGCCCAAGTTCCTGCCCATGACCAGAAAAGAAATGGATAAACTAGGCTGGGACAGACCGGACATTATTCTTGTATCCGGTGACAGCTACATCGACCATCCCAGCTTCGGTATTCCCCTGCTTGGAAGAGTTCTTTCCGCACACGGATTCAAAGTGGCAATAGCATGCCAGCCGGACTGGAACGATCCCAAACCGCTGGCAGATCTGGGACGTCCGCGCCTTTATGCCGGAGTCTCTGCCGGGGCACTCGATTCCATGGTCGCCCACTACACATCTTTCCGCAAAAAAAGAAGCGACGATGCCTACACTCCCGGCGGCAAAGCCGGAGCACGCCCCAATCGGGCCTGTATTATTTATACAAATCTGATCAAAAAGGCCTTTAAAGGACTCCCGGTGATCATCGGAGGGATTGAAGCATCCCTACGCCGCATTTCCCATTACGATTTTTGGACCGACAAAATCCGCAAGCCCATCCTCATGGACAGTAAGGCTGACCTGCTGATCTACGGTATGGGAGAACGGGCCATGCTTGAAGCGGCCATTCGCCTTTCTGGAGCAGACGAACAATCCTCTGCCGTATTAAAAGGTATTCCCGGCACAGCTTTTATGGGCAGTCCCGATGATATCGAAGCCGAAGAAAAAGTGACTGAGCTGCCCTCGCATCAAGAAATTGTTGATGAATCAAAACAATTGATGAAAGCAACATTAGCCCTTGAAGAGCAGGTTCATTTCGGGGACTCATGGGCCATCCAGCCGGTCGATAAACGGCATGTAGTGCTGACTCCCCCTTCCACACATCTTTCCACTGAGGAACTTGATTGGCTCTACAGCCTGCCCTATGCCCGGATGCCCCACCCTATCTATAAGGACAAAGGTAGAATTCCAGCAGCGGATATGATTGAATTCAGCGTCACCTCTCACCGGGGTTGCGGCGGAGGCTGTTCCTTCTGCTCCATCGCCATGCATCAGGGAAGACATATTCGCTCCCGAAGCAAGAAATCCATACTCGGCGAACTCAAACGCATGCAGGATCACCCGGACTTCAGAGGTTCGGTATCCGATATCGGTGGTCCCAGTGCGAATATGTGGAATGCAAACTGTTCACTTGAACGAGGCAAATGCAAACGCAAAAGCTGCCTAGTACCCAAAGTCTGCCCCAATTTCAAATATGACCAAAAAGCGAACCTGAAACTCTTCCGTGACGCGCAGAAGATGGACGGCATCAAGCATGTACGGGTAGCCAGTGGAGTCCGTTACGATCTCGGCCAAAAAGACAGGACCAGCCTGAAAGATATTTTCAAGGAATTTGTCGGCGGGCAGCTGAAAGTGGCCCCGGAGCATATTGCCCCATCCGTACTTAAGCATATGCGCAAACCGGACCTGCCCATATTTGAAAGCTTTTTGGAAATGTTTGCTGCGGAATCAAAAAAAGCAGGCAAAGAGCAATATGTAATCCCCTACCTGATGAGCGCGTTCCCCGGTTGTACGGACAGCGACATGCGCCATCTGGCCTCATGGCTGGCCTCAAGAGGCTGGAAACCACGGCAGGTTCAGTGCTTCATCCCAACACCGGGAACTGTTGCCACAGCCATGTTCTATTGTGAGACCGATCCTGAAGGCAATAAAATTTATGTTGCCAAAACAGACGCCCAGCGTCTGAAGCAGCACCGCATTCTTATTCCTGATCCGGGCCGTGATCCACGAGCAGGCAGGCAAGGAAAAAAGAAAGAATTCACAGAAAAGCGCAATACTTCTGAACCGAAGGGAAAAAGAGGCGGCAAAAGAGGCAAAAAGCCGGAACGTGACAATAGTGGTTCTAAAGGTACCGATGCGGGCAAAAATTTTAACCGCAAAGACAAGTCAAAAAGGTTCACCAAGAAGAAAAAATGAAGTAATTCCTGTTGGAAAGAAAAGGCAATTGATATAACATGCGCCTTAACCTGAACTTCAACAGCGGATTATTCTATGAGTTCTGAATCCTTTGCCAATCTATGTATCTTTCACATCATGGACGGACTGCGGGACGGCCTTTCCCACTTTTCCTCCAACAGCCGGACAGCCCTGATTTATGCGGTAACACCTGATGACCCGTTGCGCATTTATGATCCACAGGATCTACTCCGGGAGCATCAGCCAAAACTCAAGGAATATTACCTTGATTCAGAGGACTGGCGCAAAGGCGGCAATCACGATGACAACACAAGGCTTATTGAAGTTGTCCGCTCCAAAGATCTCGCCCTTGCGGGACTGATCACTTGCAGTGCCCGCGCCAGCAGTATTTTTTACCAATGCTGGTTCACAGAGCAACATCCGGACATGTGCTCCATCGGTCCCACTGAAAGCTGGATGGAATATGCCGCCCTGCTTCTTTCTCAGGATTTCGCAACCCAGAACATCCTGCGAATCGACAGTTCCGGCCACCTGCTGCGCGAATACTCCACCCACGCGGTACGCGATTACATTGTTGACCAGCGTAACCGCATTATGGGCTGGGATACACAGTTACGAGTCTATCCTATTTTAGACTCTGTACTAGGGATATCCAAAACCCGTGAAGAAGGAGCTTGGGCGCGCGGGGAGCTAATCTTTATTGAACCATCGGAACTTGATTCCATACAATATATGGCAAAATTCCCAGAGAATGAGCGGCCCTCTCTGAAAAACCATAAGCATGTACGCAAGCTGCTCCAATCTGTGGAAAGCTCCAGCCGCAAACTTGTTTCCGACGGCAAATGCGTAGTCGGGATCGCCTCCATCCCGCCCACAAACAATTCCATCTCTGTTCAGTTCAAAGGGGACTGGGGATTGGTCTATCTCGGCACTGAAGCAGTATGCAGCTTTGCGGATGCCAAATTTTCTTCCACCAACTACAAGCCGAACCTTGTCCATCTTGAAGAATACCTTCTTGAGCTGGATTTGGATGCGGATACCCGGCACAGCCTTTTCCAGTTGGTAATCCAGATGATCTCCACTGCCAACCACCGCAGCCACGGATGCACGCTAGTACTCGATTTCAACGATGAGCCGGTAACCATTGCCGGACAGACCATTGAAGAACCGCTGGACCTGCGCGACCCCGAGATACGCGGTCTTGCCCGGTCGTTGACCAAACTCGATGGCGCGGTTCACATCTGTAAGGATTTAAAGTTGCACGGTTTTGCTTGCTTGTTGGACGGCAAGGCTGTCTCCGGGGAAAACCGTGCCCGAGGTGCCCGTTTCAACTCCGCCCTGCGTTTTACCGCCAAATACGACAATCTAATCGTAATTGTAGTTTCCTCAGACAAACCGGTCTCAATCATCCAGCGAGGCGTAGAGTTAACCGCCATCTGTGAATGGAAACAACTTTTTGCCTGCGTGAGCACCCCCCCGATTTTTGAAAATTGGACTGAGGAGTAATTCCGTGAAAAAAACTATTGTTCTGCTAGCTGTATTTGGTTTCGCTTTTTTTTACTCTCTCCCGGTATCAGCCGCCCCCAAAGCCATAAAAAACTACTCTTTTGAAAAAAAGAAAGCTGCCAAAGACTGGTCTCCTCGAAAAACATTTATAGTCGGTGAGAACCGGAGATTAGGTCTTTTTAATGACCGCAATAAACGTTTTCCATCAGCTGCAACCCTGACCCTCAAAGACGTGCCCGCAAACCGGGATCTGGTACTGACATTTGATATGGTTTTCGTTGGAAGCTGGGACAATGAAGGCAAGCTCGCGGATAAATTTACTGTCTCAGTTGTAGATGGCCCCGAACTACTTAGTATGACCAAATTCCCATGTACTTTGATTGATAATGATGACTCACGACCTTTAGGCAATGACGGGCTTGTAAAAGTTGGCCCTAAGGATCGCGCATACTGGGTCAAAGCTGTGAGTATAAAAATTCCAGCTACGGAAATAGCGGACGGAACAATCAAAATAAGATTCAAAGGGTTCCTGACCGGGCGCAAAACCGAATATTGGGCTTTGGACAACGTAAAAATTATTGCAAAGTAATAGACCAGCAATTAAACTTCACCTTTATTGTGTCAATCATGATGCAATTCTATAAAACTACTACCGCCTGTTTTCATTAACTAAAACAACATACGAGCTTGTTTTATACATTAAATACTTGCCTATCAACTAAGATTGGTGCAAAAACAAACCTAGTTAAATTATTTGATCATTAAAAACAAATGACAACGCATATCAGTTTCTTTTTTAAAAACATAACAAACTTAAATTAATGAACATTAACCGCTCAACCTTCAGTGGAATTGCTGTTTTGCTGCTTACAACCCTACACTCTTTTCCTGCATCAGCATTGGAGAAGATGGTAGTTGCTGTGGCCACAACCCAAAGCGCAGTTGAAAAATATGACAATCTGCCCGAATCAGCACGAAAAGTTCCATTTTCCAACAAAAAACTTCCTCCAGAAATAAAAACCAGATGCATTGCCAGTCTGATGATCCTGAAAAACGCGCTCATACTGGGAGGAATAGATGCCCAGTTTAATTTTCTAAAAACACCTAATGTAAAACGCGAAGAAGATGAACTACTCAAAGGGTATGCTGTTGTCAGCGCGCACCTGTTCAACAAAGGAGCCAGCGCCCAGTCCAAGTACAGAAACAAAATTTATGTAAGCGGACCGGTCATAAAAGACGGCGAATTTGAAAAGGGAATCTTCTATTTACCCGGAAATCACAAAATTAAAAGTGCTCGAACAATTGACGATTTAAAAAAAGCAGGCAAGCCCCTTATTGGGATACACTGGTCTAATGAATGTAGCACTCTAAATGAATTGGGATTTAAGGATATTCAAAAAGGCCCCACCATGGACTGCCTGTTCAGAATGATCAAAGCAGGCCGCGCAGACTGGATTCCGCTGGGTTTTCATAATTCTAAAGATTTAAGTATCAGCAGAAGCGGCATTACCCTTGTTCCGGTCAAAGGAATTAAATTTTCCCTGACAGAAAGCAGACATTTCCTAGTTTCTAAAACTCATCCTGACGGGGAAAAAATATATGATGCCTTACAAAAAGGAATCAAGACCATGCGCAAAAACGGGTTAATAAAAAAACTGCTGACTCAGGGTGGTTTTTACTGCAAGACAACTGAGGACTGGAAAATACTAAACAGCGATGAATTCTTAGCAAAAAACTAAAAAACAAGGCCGGGTAATATCCGGCCTTGTTTTTTAGCGCAATATTTAAAGACGGTTGAAAACTTCAGTAAGAGGATGATTCTCAACCTGTTTCACTTCCATCACGTCGTATAACTTCTCAAGCTGCAACAGAATTTGCTCAAGCTTGCTGTCTTCGGCAACAGTAAGAATCATGCGGCTTTCTCCACCATCTCCCACAGGCCCACAGACAATCCCCTCAAGGTTAAAATTACGGCGGGAAAAAAGTCCTGTAATCTGACTCATTACCCCGGCATGGTTACGTACCAACAGATCAATTACAAAATTATGTTTACACATGGCTAACCTCCGATCATTTCCCTGTTGGCACACTCAGGGGGAACCATGGGAAAAACCTTGTTTTCAAAATTAATGGGAATGTTAATTACACATGGACCGTCCTGTCCCAGAACCTTACGCAGGAACAGTTCCGGGTTCTCCTGTTCACCAAGGTCAAACGACGGAAGCCCAAATCCTCTGGCAATGGAGGCGAAGTCGGGATTGCTTTCAAAACTGGAAGCAAAGAAACGTTCCTCAAAAAAGAGCTCCTGCTGCTGACGAACCAAACCAAGACGGTTATTATTCATAATCAGAATCTTAACGTTCAGCCTTTGTTCCGCAAGGGTAGCAAGTTCCTGGATATTCATGAGAATTGACCCGTCACCACTTACACAGACAACCTTTTTATCCGGCTTTGCCAAAGCCGCACCAATGGCATTAGGAAGACCAAACCCCATTGTGCCCAATCCACCGGAAGTGAGCAGAGTCCGGGGCTTACGGAAAGGATACCCTTGGGCAACCCACATCTGATGCTGACCGACATCGGTGGTAATGATGGCGTCATCAGGCAAGGTTTCACCCATTACCCGAATCAAATTAAGAGGATGAAAGGTATCCTCTTCATCCGGGCGAACATCAGGATACATCATGCGGATGGATGCAATACGAGCACTCCAGCCAATCCTGATGGAAGCCTCAACCTTTTCGACTAATTCGTGCAAAACCTGCCCGACATCACCTACAATAGAAAGATTGGATGATTTAATTTTCCCGATCTCGGACCGATCGATATCAATATGCAGAATGTCAGCATGCTTGCAGAACTCACAGGCCTTGCCTACAGCGCGATCATCAAACCGTACCCCCAGCGCAATGATCAGGTCAGCCTCTTCCATAACCATATTGGTTGAACGGGAACCATGCATGCCGAGCATCCCTAAATAATTAGGATCGCCATGAGGAAACGCGCCGAGACCCATGAGGGTGGTAACAACCGGAATGGAATTCCTGCGGGCAAACTTGAGCAGATCCGCTGAAGCATCCGCGGCAACAACCCCGCCCCCGGCATATATAATGGGCCTGCGGGCTTTGTTGATCATATTTACTGCTTTACCAAGAAGTGCATGATCACATTCCTCAACAGAAGCTTTAGGCGCAGAAACTGAAATATCAGAAATCTCAATTATCTCTTTCTGAACATCTTTGGGAATATCCACAACAACCGGACCGGGCCTGCCGGACTCAGCAAGCCTAAACGCTTCAGGGATTATCTCCAACAAATCCGCTGCGGACTGGACCAGAAAATTATGCTTGGTAATAGGAATGGTCAGGCCATAAGTATCAACTTCCTGAAAAGCATCAGTACCGATAAGGGTACTGGTAACCTGTCCGGTAATAGCAACAACAGGAATGGAATCAAGCCGTGCATCAGCAATAGCGGTGAGTAGATTGGTTACGCCGGGACCGGATGTTCCCATGCACACGGCTGCTTTTCCGGTGGTTCGGGCCATACCCTGAGCCATAAACCCTGCACCCTGCTCATGGCGGGCAAGGATGTGCTTAATAGAACTGTCCCTTAAGGCATCGTAGATGGGCAGATTGGAACCGCCGGGGATACCGCAAACAATATCAATCCCCTGTTGTTCCAAGAGTTTAATAACCAATTTAGCACCGCTGATTTCCATTTTCGCACCCTCACAATTTCCTGATGATAATAAAAAACCCCCCGCTGGCTAAGCCGGCGGGGGGTTACAACTACATTTTGTGAATGTAAACTGTTGCTTACAACCTTCCCTCCGGCTCAATTAAGCCTCGCACGACCACGACAGTAATCACGACCATCACCACATTGGCGACGGTTGCTGCGACTGCATTAATATGATCGAGGGTAGATAGTAGCATTTCAGTTTCTTCTCTAAAAAATCCGTAAAATTTTTAAAACGTTCAGAGATTAATAGTCTAACTCAGATTCATACGCAAGTACTTTTTTAATAAACAATTATTAAAAACGTATCTTATATAGTCCGATCCATCCACTCTTGTATCCCAAAATGGAAAAACTAATCTTAAAAAGAGCTGCACTAATCATATTAAAGACAAGCATAGGCAAGTCGTTCTTCTTTAGTAGTAGATTGCGATCATTCTTTACCCTGAACGGACTTTTACGAAAGCGGATATCTTTAAGTTTGAGACGGTACTTTGAAGTAAAACCGACCTGCTCATCAGCGCCGCTGTAAAAATTCTTTATACCCTGCGGATAATAAGGCTTCTGATGATCCAGATCGAGCCAGAAATGAGGATGCAACATAGGTGTAGCAATAAGCAACAAGCCACCCGGCTTCAGATGAGCCAGATAACCATCAATAAACTCCACCAGCCCTGCAAAATCAAAATGCTCAATTATGTGAGAAAGTATGATGAAATCAAATTTGTCAGCACTGTGGTTTTCAGAAAATTCATCAAGGGTAACCACATTAAGTCCGCGCTTACAGCATTCCCGGACCTGAAATTCATTCTTCTCAACACCGAGAATATTACTGAATCCCTGCGCCCGCAGGAAATCGGTCTTTCCGCCCCGGCCACAGCCGACTTCAAGAATACTCATCTTGCGATCAAGAGGTGCTAGAATTTTTTCCCACTGCATCATTTCATGCCGGGAAAATTCTTTTGTCAGACCACGCAATTTCTTTCTCAACTCAGGACTAGCGGTCAGCATCAGAACCTCCTGCCAGCTCCGCCAGATAGCGGGCTGCATTTTCAGCACCATTCAATTTTATGGAAGACTCACTCACATCCGCCTCAAGACACCCGGCAAGCGACTCCCGCAATTCATCAGCAGTCACGCTTTGCTCAGGAAAAACATCCTGAATAGCGGAAGACTTTCGGGCCAAGACAGCCGCATGCTCTTCCTGTTCACCATCTTTCATGCCGCGTAACAAAACAAGGGAAGGCACACCGCAAACCATCACATCGGTCAAGCTGTTGTACCCACCGTAAATAACCGCACTACGCGAATTGCGTAAGTCTGTAAGGAACTGCGGCCCAACCTGCTCAAAACGAACATGATTCAACCCTTTGAAATTCTCAACAGCCGTTTCAACTCCGGGTTCACGCAAATTCATATAAATTTTCCAATCCCCGTAAGAAGCATCAATTCCGGCAAGAGTCTGGGCCAGTTTTTCCAGCAACACGGAGGTGCCTTCACCGGCCCAAGGCACTGAAATAACCCCGGCCAGCTTTTCACGTTCATCATTTTTCTGGGCTAAAAACTGCAATTCGGACAAACGCGAAACATAACCGGCAGCATGAGGAGTCACACCGTAATGATCGGACAACCGCTCAAGCTCACCTGTTCCGGCTACGGATGAATCCCCGTACCATAGAATATTGGAATAGGTGCCGCAAAAAACATCTGCGGAAAATTCAGACCAGACCTTGCCCACTTCACCGACAACAGCACGGATCCCCAGAACACGGATAGTTTCCGGTGACACACTGTGAGACGGCAGTAACTCCTTATGTTTACCCTGCGGAGTATGGTCAGCCAGAAAGACTTTCGGCCTGTATGCATCCACAATATCCCGGATATTACGCGCCCGGAGTTCGCCCAGCAATTTGTCATCAATATTGCTGTCCCCTTTCACCCCGGAGGATTTACCTGCTGTGACATTAGTTTTGTATGACGGCAGTTTAATCCAATCCAACCGACCGTCACCGATCAGCTCCGCCGTGGTTGCGCATCCGGTAACCAGAAGCACTGACAATTCCGGAAACAAACGACGCAGAGCCAGCCCAATTCCGACACTACGGCTCACGTGCCCAAGGCCCCTGCCATCGTGGGCATAGATTAAAACATCTAACTTTGAATCCATCAAACAACCTTATTATTTATTAATCACAATAATTTCAGGTAAATAAAAACCATTTTTCATATCAACAAAAATTCAGAAAAGGGATTGCTTCTGATCAAAAAAAATAATAGAAATTAGCACGCATGCATTCGTCGCGTTTAAGGATTTACAGAAATTATCCTTTCCGCTAGATATGCCAACGGCTACAGCGATGCAACAGAAATCCGCCTTTAGCGGAAACGATTTAACCCCTGAGAATCGGTACGATAAATGGACAAGACTTACAACATCTTAATGTACTCCCACGACACCTATGGTCTTGGGCATATCCGTCGTACAATGGCGATAGCATCACAGCTAAAATGCAAAGGGGTAAACATACTCATCCTCACAGGCTCCCCTATTGTGGGACGCTTTGAATTTCCCGAACAGATTGATTTTGTGCGCGTACCCGGAATGATCAAAAAGTCCAACGACCTTTATGTTCCGCACTCCATCAAGATTGAACCTGTTCACGCCATGTCCATCCGCCAGTCCATCATTGATGCTACTGCCAAAAGTTTCCGCCCGGATCTATTCATTGTAGACAAGGCCCCGAAAGGAATGAAGCATGAGATTATGCCCACCCTTGAGTGGATGAAACAGATCGGCCAGACTCGCACCATCCTCGGACTGCGAGACATCATGGATGACTCGGAAAGCACCATTAAGGATTGGACAGATAAAGGCATCTACGATGTGCTGGAAAACCTCTATTCCGAAATATGGGTTTACGGTCATCAGGATTATTATGATCCCATCAAGGAATACGCCATTCCAGAATCAGTCAGTAAAAAAATGGTTTTTACCGGGTATATTCCCCGTAAAGTCCACAGCCGCTCCTGCCCGGAAAAAAGGAAGAACGGCAAAAAACTGGTTGTAATCACAGCCGGAGGCGGCGGTGACGGCTACCCCATGATGGATGCTTACCTGAAGGCCCTTGAAAAATATGACCCTCAGGATTTCAGAACCGTAATGGTTACCGGACCTTTCATGTCCAAGGAACAGCGTCTGGATCTTTCTAAAAGAGCTAAAAACCTTTCTGTGACTTTCTACCATTTTTACAGAAGGATGGAAAAACTGTTCAGCAATGCCGACCTCGTTGTCAGCATGGGCGGTTACAACACAATCTGCGAAATTCTTTCACACCAGCAGGTAAGTCTGATTATACCCCGCGAAACTCCGCGCCTTGAGCAGACTATCCGCGCCAACGTTCTGAAAGAGCAAAATCTTGCTGATTTTCTCCCCTGGCACGATCTTGGGCCTGACACAATAATGGAGAAGGTCAATCACCTACTCAATAATTCCCATTCCATCCGGGAATCTATTAAAAACTTCAACTTCACGGGCCTTGAGGTCATGCACGACCGCGTGGGCTACTTTAAAGATAACTGCTAATGACAAATTCTACCCAGCCTGTCCTTGCGATGATTCTCAAGGGCTATCCACGTATTTCCGAAACTTTTATTTCCAATGAAATCAGACTCCTCGAACAAAGAGGGGTTAAGATTCATATTATTTCCATGCGCAAGCCGCGTGAAAATTTCACCCACAAGTCCATTTCTGAAATCAAGGCCGAAGTTTCATACCTACCATCAACGATTGAAGGCTGCCTTGAAGAGCTTTTCGGTTCTACGGATATGGATGCCGGACTTAAAGATGAACGTTACGGTAAGGATGATGAATTTACTGCACGCATCGACAAAATCTGGAATGTCTACCGGGAAACAGGAAGTGAAGCATCCTTCAAGCATATGTTGCAGGGTGAATACATTGTAGAAAAGATCCTGCCCGGCTCTGATATTTTTCACTTCCATGCCCACTTTGCGCACTCCCCCTGCTCTGTAGCCAGAAATGCAAGCCGCCTTTCCGGACTGCCTTTCAGCTTCACTGCGCATGCCAAGGATATTTACACCCAGAAGCCGGAAAAGATCACCGCCAAGATTTCCGAGGCAAAATTTGCGGTAACCTGCACCGGTTACAACTGCGATTACCTGCAATCGATTGCCCCGGAAGGCAAGCCGATCCACAAGGTCTACCACGGCATCGATCTGAACCTGTTCAGTTCCGACAAGGAATTCACTTGTTCCGGTCCTTATGAAATTTTCACCGTTGCCCGCTTCACCACCAAGAAAGGTCTGCCCACAGTATTTAAAGCCCTTAAGAAGCTTGAAGAAAAAGGCATCGACTTCAATTACAACATTGTCGGTGACGGCGATGAACGCGAAGAGACCCTTAAATTGCTGGATGAACTTGAGTTGAACGGCAGATGCAACTGGCTGGGCAGCAAGCCGCATGAAGAGGTGCTTGAGCATTACCGCACGGCTGACCTCTTTGCCCTCGGCTGCGAAATTGCACCCAACGGGGACCGCGATGGCATCCCCAACGTTACTGGCCGAAAGCATGGCCATGTCCGTTCCTGTTGTAACCACCACTGTTTCCGGTATCCCCGAACTCATTGAGAACGGCAAAACCGGACTATTGGTTGAGCCGGGCGATGCAGAATCAATGGCTGATGCCATGGAACGGATGCTCACTGATCAGGAACTTCGCAAAACCCTGATCCCGGCGGCTAAAGAAAGGGTTCATGAGATTTTCGACAACCGCTACTGGATCAACAAGTTGGCGGATGTCTACGAACAGTACGGTATAAAGGCTTAAAATAGCCTCCGGCGGCTCTCCGAGAGCCCTACCGGGGGTCTTAAACCCTTTGAAAAGGGTTTAAGAATCCCAAACTTTTTATCAAGGCTTCACCCAATATCTTTAGAAGGTCGTTCTAGCTCGCTATATGCGAAGCTTACTAAACCGTCTTTGAAAGAGAAGGGATGGGGTCTGGGGAAGGGGAGAGAAAGCTTTGGGCGTTAGCAAAGTTTTCTCTCCCCTTCCCCAGCCGCCGGAGGCAATATAACATAAATCAGGGAGTTATGCAGATGCGAATAGCTTTTTTCGCACCCCACAAACCCATTGATCATCCGCTCCCTTCCGGGGATTTGATCATCGGGAGAACCCTGCATAATTTCCTGAAAGATCACGGGCACGAAGTGCTGGTTGCCAGCAGTTTCAGGCTGCGCCACATCACCTGCAAACCGCTGAAATGGCCCTCGCTCTACTTTGAATTCAAGCATACCCTGAAACAGGTTCAAGAATTCAAGCCCGACCTCTGGCTTACCTACCACAGCTACTACAAATCCCCGGACCTGCTGGGGCCGTACATTTCTGCAAAACTCGGCATTCCCTACGTTATCTATCAGGGAGTCTTCGCCACCAAGTACCGCCGCAATTACAAAACGTGGACAGGCTACATGGCTAACAAACACGCTCTGCTCCACGCCAACCATGTTTTTGCCAACAAAGATATTGATTTTCACAACCTCTCGCGGATCATTCTCCCGGAAAAAATATCGCGCACCTACCCCGGCATTGAATCGGACAAATTCAAATATTGTCCCATGGGAGCGGAAGAGATACGGAACAAATATGACCTAAGTGGAAATAAAGTAATCCTGAGCACAGCCATGCTCCGCGAAGATGTAAAAGCCGAAAGCATTACCGATTTGATAAAAGCGTTTACTCCAGTGGCTAAAGAAATTCCTGACGCAAAACTACTCATTGCCGGGGATGGCGAAGCACGCATACGCCTTGAAAAACTGGCTGCTGATATGGCTGGAAACAAAGTTATTTTCCTCGGTCAGGTCAAACGGGATGAGCTTTACAAATATTACAGCGCAGCAGATTTCTTTGCCTATCCTGGTATTAATGAATCTTTGGGAATGGTTTACCTTGAGGCTCAGTGTGCAGGCCTACCGATAGTTGCTTATTCAACGCGAGGCCCCAAGGAAGCAGTTGTCCACGAAAAAACTGGTTTACTTTCTCCTGAAGGAAACATTGTAGCCCTGTCCGCCAACCTGACCAGCCTTCTGACAAACGAAAGTCAACGGAAGCAAATGGCAAAAGCCGCTCCAGAACACGTAAAGACAAAATTCGACCTGAGCAGAAACCTTCAGGATGTTGAGAAGAAACTCATCAGCATCAGCCGTAGGAGATATTAATGAAATCCGTAAAAATCGCATTTATCCGCCACTCGGTCACTGAATGGAACGCAGAAGGACGCATTCAGGGCCATTTCAATTCTCCACTGACTGAACATGGAAGAGATCTGGCCGCCGGATGGATAAAAAAGCTTAAGCCGCAGACCTTCGATGCAGTGCTGACCAGTGATCTGGGCCGGACAATCGAAACAGCGGACATCATCACCGAGGGACTAACCCTGCCGACCTTACGACTTAGCGGATTACGCGAACAGGATTGGGGCGAATGGTCCGGGCTGACCATGGATGAATTGCATACAAAATTCCCCGGCAAACTCGATGAAGAAGTTGCCAAAGGTTGGCTCTTTACTCCTAACAATGGCGAAAATCGTATTGAATGCGCCACACGCGGAACCAAAGCACTTGAGGATGGAATCAGTGAGATCATCCGTACTGTGGATAAGGATGAAATCAAGATTCTGACCGTGGCCCACGAAGGGGTTATAAAATCCGTGATCTACAAACTGCTGGGCCATGACTTCATGCCTGAAGAACGAAAACTGCTCAAAAAACGCAGACTGCACTGGCTGAACTGGAACGGAGAACTCTCCATTGAAAGGTTAAACGAAGAATTATGAAAATAGTTCATTACTGCCAGCACGTGCTGGGCATGGGGCATTTCTTCCGCAGCCTTGAAATCGCAAGAGCACTGGACCGGGAAGAGGTTATTTTTGTAGCCGGGGGCGAACGTCCGAATCAGCCGCTGCCACCCAATGTGGAATACCGCCAGTTGCCCGGCCTATGCATGAATGAAAATTTCGGCGGACTTGCACCTACCGACGAAGGACGTGAACTTGAAGAAGTCAAGGAAGAACGTACGGCAACCCTTTTCAAGATATTTGAAGAGGAAAAACCGGATATATTTCTCATTGAGCTTTTCCCCTTCGGACGCAAGGCCTTCCGCTTTGAACTACTGCCCATTCTAGATGCCATTAAAGAAGGTAGATTCGGGGATGTAAAAGTAGTCTGTTCCCTGCGGGATATCCTTGTGGAACGTGATGACGGCGGCAAGCACGAAGCCCGCGTTGTAAAATACCTGAACAAATATTTCGATCTGTTACTCATCCATTCCGATCCCAAAATCGCGGCACTTGATGAAACCTTTCAAGCTTTCGATCAAGTACAGATCCCCTGTGAATACACCGGATTTGCGGCTCGCAAACCAGCGAGAAATGTACGTGACAAAATTCGTGCAGACTTGCGTGTAAGCGATCACGAAAAGCTGTTCATCGCCAGTGCAGGGGGCGGAAAAGTAGGCGGTCCGTTAATGCAGTCTGTGCTGGAATCGTTTATTGATCTGACCCCACAGAACAACAAGCTACTCATGCTCAGCGGACCGTTTCTTGATGACGATAAATTTGATGCCCTGCACTCAATAGCAAACGGACATGAAGACATCACCATACAGCGTTTCGCTGCCGACTTCACCAACCTGCTTACCGCTGGGGATGCCATGATTTCCATGGCCGGATACAACACCTGCATGGATATCCTGACCTCGCAAATTCCGGCGGCAGTACTGCCCTTTGCTCAGAACCATGAGCAGCGTATGCGTGCAGAACGTATCGCAAAATACATCCCGTTGGAAATCCTTGACTCGGAAGAGCAATCTGCAATGACCGAGACCATGCGCACCCTGCTAAATAGGGAACGCACAACAGCCGATCACGGGATTGATCTGGAAGGCTCACGCAATTCAGCTGAACTGATTAGAAAACTTAGGACAATTTAATGCCCGGCAGACCCGTATCAGCAATCTGGAAAAACAAAATTTCCACCCTCACCGAATCCTTCGACCTTTGGTGGGACGACTTCAGCAAAATTATTCCGCAAAACGGGCGTGATGTATTCTTCAGGGCTGACGATATCGGCTACCCGGGCAAACAGTTCTCCGCCATGATCAATGCTTTTCAAAAGCATAATACCCCGCTGGCCCTTGCTGTGGTTCCGGCATGGTTTAATGAACAACGCCGGGACATGCTGCTTGCTGAATTGAGTCCAAACCTAAATTTATGGTGTTTGCACCAGCACGGTTACCGGCACATGAACCATGAGCAGCAGGGCAAGAAATTCGAGTTCGGCTCATCGCGTGAGAAAGTCATAGTCAGCGGGGAGCTGGGACGAGGGAAGGACAAACTCAGTAGCCTGCTGGGTGACGATTTCACTCCTTTTTTCACCCCGCCATGGAACCGCTGCTCTGCTGAAACCATGCAAGCTCTTGTGGAACTTAGGTTCAATGCCATTTCGCGCAGCACCAATGTTTCCCCGCAACCTCCACAGAATTTACCGGATATTCCGGTCAACATTGACCTGCACACTATAAAAGAATCCAGCCCCGCCAAGGGAATTAAAACTCTGCAATCCCAAATTGAAGAAGCAGTGCTATCAGGCAATGCCGGATTTATGCTTCACCATCAACGGATGAACAAAACATCTCAAATTTTTCTATCTTATCTGCTCGGTAAAATAAACAGTACTCCCGGACTGCGCGTCAAAGACATCCGGAACATACTTTAATTACATATTTGTAATCAAACTTACCACATTGTAATGCATCGATGGCACATTTTGCTGTATATCCCTCACAGTTGGGGTTTATAACGGCGAAGTAGTGCCAATCTTTGTATTTTCCCTTTGCATTTCAGCCCGTTTCAGTTATTTATATATAGCTAATCGCAAATTAATCACCCATGACCCACGGGGTCGGGCTATGGGGTGCAGATACATATTTTCAATGGTCCGAAATTTTCGGTCCAGACCCCGGCATATCCACCGAGCAAGACATGTCGAAAAAGAAAATTCCGTTTCAAGGTGAGGACTCACAGCCGGACATTGCGGCTCAAGTAGTCCTGCCCTTTAAAAAATCATTTGAAATCAGCATAAAAAGCCTGAAATCACGCTTTTTAAGAAACATGGTCACGGTGACCAGCCTCATTCTGGCTGTCTCCTTTCTGGCCTATGTTCTTGTAGGAGCTGATATTTCAAGCGGTCTCTATCATTCAGGTGATCTTGATCTGATCAAAGCACTTGAAAAAACAGGCTATGAACCGGGGGGCAGTGCCAAGGAACGCTGGATCGTCATCCTTTCTCTGCTGGTCTGCACCGTGGGAATCATCAATGCCCAGCTCATGGCGGTTACCGAGCGTTTCCGTGAGATCGGAACCATGAAATGCCTCGGCGCGCTGGACAGCTTTGTTCTAAGGTTATTCCTGCTTGAAGCATCTATGCAGGGAACTACCGGGGCACTTCTCGGGTCCCTTTTCGGGGCTATCATCGCTATTCTGATAGGCATGCTGCGCTTTGGATTCGATGCCCTGACCATGCTGCCCCTTAATGACGTGGGCATGTCCCTGCTTTATTCGATAGGGGTGGGATTCGGTTTGAGCCTTCTGGGCGTACTTTACCCGGCTTTCATTGCTGCACGCATGCGGCCCATTGAGGCCATGCGGGTTGAAGAATAAAAATTTCAAACAGAACAACAACTTAATAAGATAAAAGGCGAGAGATATGGCCGACCAGCACACCATAGTCAGGGTAACCGGGGTAAAACGTAATTTCAAACTCGGCAGCACTGATGTTCAGGCTCTCAAAGGCGTGGACCTTGAAATCTATGCCGGGGAATACCTTTCCATCATGGGGCCTTCGGGGTCCGGTAAATCCACCCTCTTCAACATGATCGGCGGGCTGGATAAACCTTCAGAAGGTAAGGTCTACATTGATGAAGTGGACATTGCCCAGTTGGATGCCTTTGAACTTGCGTGGCTGCGTAACCGCAAAATCGGCTATATTTTCCAGACCTTCAACCTGATTCAGGTCATGACCGCACTGGAAAACATAACCCTGCCCATGATCTTTGCCGGAATGCATAACGACGCCGCAGTTGCCAAGGGCATCGAACTGCTCGATCTTGTAGGCCTTAACAAACGCTACAACCACAAACCGCAGGAACTCTCCGGCGGACAGCAGCAACGCGTGGCAATCGCAAGGTCGCTCGCCAACGACCCGGCCATTATCCTCGCGGACGAACCTACTGGGAACCTTGACCTCTCCACCGGGGAGGAAATTATTAAACTGATGAGCGAACTGAGCAAGGAACGCGGGGTAACTATCATCACCGCTACCCACGACTACAAAATGCTCAATGCGTCTGACCGGGTTGTCTGGATCGAAGACGGACTGATCAAGAAAATAGAACACCGTGACCAGCTCAACATCGATGTGGGCTGCATCCGCATGGCCTGATCGCCGGAGGCACCCGTTAATGTCCATACTTCCAGCTGAAAACATATTTTTTCGCCAACGCAACAGGATCATAATGTTCCTGCTTGCCGCGCTGCTTATCATAACCGCGGGAATCCCTGCTAAAGCTTACAGTTCCACAGACTCAATCAAGCAGACCATTTCCGATCTTTCTTCTTTCAAAGACCGCTCATTCGGGTCTGAGGGAGCCAAAAGAACTGCCGACTATATCGAAATGAAGTTCGAGGCACTTGGTGATTTCAAAACCGGGAAACACCTCTTCCTTGCTCCGGCCATGACAGTCTCGGAAACTGTTTTCAGTATCCAGAATGGGCAACTCATCAGCATCAAACCAGCTAAATTCAACGCAATTTCTCCGCCGACCACCCCTGTAAACGGAGTGAGTGGTCCGGTTATCTATGTGGGCCAAGGCAGGCTTGACGACTTTAACGGACTTCCTGTCAAAGACGCCATCGTAATCATGGATATGAACTCCGGTAAAAACTGGCTTAATGCGGCAAGCCTCGGAGCCTCAGCCCTTATTTACATTGATAACGGGCCAACCATGAAAGGTTTTTTTGAAGAAAAGCTGGAACTTTCGCCGCTGGATTTCCCCCGCTATTACATGAGTGCCGAAGATGCACGCAGTGAGTTGGGCTTGGATGCAGGTATCGGCAACAAACTGATCGCTGAAACAGGTAATCTCAAATCACAAAGCAAATGGAAACGGATTGAAGCAGAAAACGTCTATTGCATGATTCAGGGCAGTGACCCGGAAATGAGCGAAGAACTGATCGTAATTGAAGCCTTTTACGACAGCTCCGCATACATTATGGGCAACTCTCCCGGTGCAGACGAGGCTCTTTCCATTGCCTCACTTCTTGATATCGGCAAAAAGATGGCCGCCAACCCGCCTAAACGGTCGGTCCTGCTGCTTGCAACCACCGGACACGGCCAATCCTTGCGCGGTATACGGGAATTCGCTTCTGCTGTTTCCGGCAAAAGTAAAACACTCAAGAAAATCAAGGTAGAACTGCGCAATAAAAAAAATGACGCTTCCAAGATCCTTGATGGTCTTGAATTGGATGACCCGCTGGCAACTGAACTAGCGGTCGAAAATCCGCAACTTTTTTCGCTGCTATACGAAACTCTGAAAAACCAGATCAAAGATGAAGTGGACATTATCAGTAAAAATCTCATGCAACTTAGATTGCAAGAGGACGCTGATCAAAATGCCATCACGAAACTGGATGATAAACGCAAACTTCTGCGCCGCATTTCGTGGAAATCAGACTTCTCCACCCTGCCTTCCGAAGAAAAGGCGGCAGTAAAAGACTTGTTTCCGCAGGTGAAGGGAAAAGTCCTGAAAACCAAGAGAGACATTAAGCAGCAGCTTAACGCTATCAAAAGTGCCCGCACATTGCGCAAAATTGTGCGGGCAAAAGAACTGGTTTGCGCCGTTTCCTTGCACCTCTCAAGTCACGGAGAAGGTGTCGGAGCCTTTGGTGAAGGCTGGTTTTATGAACTCCGCCCGCGGGTGAACCTATCTAGAACTTTTTCCCGCATCAACGATATATTTGAAGATGCTGTCCCGGAAGTTGAAAAAATAACCGGGACAGACGGTATGTACAAAGATACGCTGCGCCCGGACCGCACCCGCCCGTGGCAGACATGGCTACTCGACAAACCGCAATTCAGCAGTGAAGTAGCCACCATGTCCGGCAAGCTCGGTTTTACCTTTGCCACAGTCAATGACGGACGCGAATACTGGGGAACTCCTTTTGATACCGTTGAAAATGTCAACTGGGACAATATCGGCAAACAGGCCGAGTTAACTGAAGGACTGATCCGTAAAATTTCCAACAGCGAAGGTCCGCTGACTACCAAGTTGCCGCGCAAAGGTTACGCTATGGTCAATGGCAAGGCCCGCTTCATCCGTCAGGGTGAACTCTTCGCAGACCAGCCCGCACCCGGTGCCATATTCATGGGTTTTCAGGGTAAAACCAGATTTTATGCCCTTTCCGATTCTGAAGGGGATTTCAAGTACAAAGGCGTGGCCTCTAAAAAATTGGTCCAGTCCAAGCTGATCATCGAAGGTTACAAATACAATGATGACGGCAGGATTGTCTGGGCCATCGACAAACAAAAAACCGGGAAAAGCGCGTACAGGGTAAAAATGCGCAGACTGGACATGGAGACCAAACTGGTCATGTTCGGTTGCCGCCAGACGACTCTGTTCGACCTGCTCACTCCGCGCACCTTCCGCTACATGACCAAGGTGGAAGTGCTGGACGGAACACGTGATGCGACTCCCATGCATTACTGGTACAGCCGCATTGATACCCGTTCCTCAACCATTGCCAGTGTTTTTCTAGAGCCGGATGTTCCGCTGAAGATGACTCTCTCGGATTCAGTTCTGAACCGGAAAATGATCCTCATTCAATCCAAACCGGATGATCCGGCGGGTAAAGGTTATTACCTCGAAGAATGGCCCATTATCCCGGCAACAGACTATCGCGCTGCCCAAGATATGTGGACCCTGCTTGCTCCGCGCATCAAAAATCTGGAATCGCACGGCATTGTTAACCAGCAGATCAGAAATTTGGAGCAAAAAGGTACCAAGGCTCTGACTGATGCAGAAAATGCGTGGAAAGAACGCCGTTACGACGATTTCATGACCAATGCCCGTAGCGCATGGGCACTGGCCTCCAAAGTCTACCTTGATGTGGACCAGACCCAAAAGGACGTGCTGGTCGGTGTCTTGTTTTACATCGCCCTGTTCATCCCCTTTGCCTACTGCATGGAACGGCTAATTTTTTCTTTCGCGGATATCCACAAAAGGATTATCGGTTTTCTGGCAATCCTTTCAGCGGTTATCGCGGTCATCTATTCCGTACATCCGGCCTTTGAGCTGACTTACAGCCCCATGGTTGTAATTCTGGCCTTCTTTATTCTCGGCCTTTCAGTCATGGTTTCGCTGATCATCTTCTTCCGCTTTGAAAAAGAAATGATCCTGCTTCAGCAAAGGGCGCACAAAACCCAGACTTCGGAAATCAGCAAATGGAAAGCATTCACTTCCGCATTTGTTATCGGAGTCAGCAACCTGCGCCGCAGAAAACTCAGGACCTTCCTGACCTGTCTGACCCTGACTATCCTGACTTTTACCATCATGAGCTTTACCGCAGTAAAATCACTGCGCCAGCACACCTACGTAAAATTCAACGATTCCCAGCCCTACTACGGCCTGTTCATGAAGAATCTCGGCTGGCATGATCTGCCCCGAGAAACCCTCGGTATTGTCAGCAACGATTTTGACCAAAGTGGCATTGTTGCCCCGCGCGGGTGGATGGAACTGAAGGACAAAACAACCTCCGCAGTTACCCCGGTCAGCTTCGGCACCAAGCAGGAAGAAGTTAAAGGACTTGTGGGACTCAGCTCCAGAGAGCCTCAAGTCAGCAACATTGAAGATATTCTTGTAAACGGCAAATGGCTTATCCCCGGTAAGACCAACCAGATTCTGCTTTCGCAGGAAATGGCCTCCCGCCTTGGAGCTACTCCCGGAGATGAAGTGGATGTCTGGGGCAGCAAATTCATACTTACCGGTATTTTCAATGGTAAAAAATTCAGTGAACACACCGATCTTGACGGTGAACCCATGACGCCGGTCATCTTCCCTTCTGCCGCAGCGCAGGAACTCAGCGAAGTTGAAGCGGAAGCCATTGAATCAGGGGAAGATATCGACACCTTTCAGGGCCGTTACACCCATGTGCCCGGTGAGGTTACCGCAATTATCCCCTACAAAACCCTCATGGCTATGGGCGGACACCTAAAGGCAGTGGCAATCGCGCCCGTTTCCGGTGAATTCTCCAAGGAGACAGTCAACAGTCTTATTGACCGCTACGGACTGCCTATTTTCTCATGTGACAAGAGCGGAACGTATATCTGTCAGTCCTCGGACACCATGAACTATTCAGGCATGGGCAATATAATGATCCCGCTGATTATTTCCGCACTGATCGTTCTTAACACCATGATTACCAGTGTTTACGAACGCAAAAAAGAAATTGCGGTTTATACTTCAATCGGCATGGCCCCGACCCACGTATCGTTCCTGTTCATTGCCGAGGCCATCGCCTTCGCAGTAATCAGTGTGGTGGTCGGTTACCTGATCGCCCAAACCGCATCCGGTCTATTGGCCGGAACCCCGCTCTGGGCGGGCATGACAGCCAACTATTCATCCATGGCAGGTGTTGCGGCCATGATTTTGGTCATTGCCGTAACCCTTATCTCGGTTATCTACCCCTCAAAGGTAGCGGCGAACATCGCCATCCCGGACGTCAACCGCTCGTGGAAGATGCCCGACACCGATACCAACACCATCGAAGCGACCCTGCCCTTCCTGCTCAAACATGCCGAGCAGCAGGATGCAGGCGGATTCGTGCTGGAATACCTTGAATCACATACCGAAGTCTCCCACGGACTGTTTTCCACTTCGGAGATCGAAGTAAACTTCAGTCAGGAAGCATTGCCGGAATCAGTCTGCGACCTTTTGGAAGGTTGCCCGGACCATATCACCTGCTTCCGTTTCAACGTGCGGGTCTGGCTGGCTCCCTTTGACTTCGGGGTCAAACAAATGGTCGAACTCCGTTTCAGACCTGCAAAAGCTCATCCGCAATTCCTTGAGGCCGTCCTGTTCATCACCCGCGAGTCAGGTGAAATCGGAGCTTGGAAACGTTTAAATAAAGACTTTATCAACGCCATCAGGAAGCAGTTCCTTATCTGGCGTTCACTCGACCCGGAAAAACAAAAGGGCTTCCGTGAGAAAGTACCGGAAATGATGGCCTTTGGTTTCACCGGACTGAATACAAGCAAAAAACTTGCTGACCTTTAAATATAAGGACTCCACAGATGCATGGTAAAATAAGGAAAAGAGCGATTCTGCTGGGCACCTTCTTCGGGCTGCTTATCTGCGCTTTCACACCTTTCAACAACGCCTACTTGAATGCGACTCCGCTTGCCGGGGGACATTTCCCTCTGGCCCCGTTCTTCATACTGGCATGGCTGACCGCAATCTGCGCACTGCATCGTAAGCTTCTGCGTTCGCATCCGCTGCTGACCGGACTGGACCTGATGACCATGTGGATTCTTATGGTTATTGTTTCCGGAATATCCTACACCGGGCTGGCCCGAACCTTTTTCATCAACCTGACCGCCCCGTTCCATTTTGCCACCATCGGCAACAGATGGAAGGAAGTGCTCCAGCCTCTACTGCCAGATGCCCTGCATCCAACTGACCCCAAAGCAGTGGAGCAGCTTTATAACGGCATTAAGGGCGGTCCGTTCATGGACAACTTTGAAATATTTAAATCTATCCCTTGGGCATCATGGCTGACACCGCTCATGTGGTGGGGTGCATTCATTCTGCTCTGCTATTTCATGATGCTCTGCCTGACCAATATTTTCAGCAGACAATGGGTAGAAAACGAACGCTTGAACTTCCCATTATTGCAGCTTCCCCGCTTCATGGAAGAAGCAATGGATCAGGGCTTGTACGGATCATTCCTTGGAAACAAATTCTTCCTGATCGGGCTGATCTTCTGTGTCTGCTTGCACCTGATCAACGGACTACATTTTTACATTCCATCGGTTCCGGAAATGCCGACCCTGATTCTAGCCGGTAAATATTTTGCCAAAACCGGACTGTTTTCAGGATTCCACAAGTTAAAAATTTATTTTTACCCTGCCTTCGTTGGTTTCGCCTTTCTGGCTTCAAGGCAGATTTCCTTCAGCTTCTGGTTCTTTTTCCTACTCGGCGGACTGTTCTACGGAATCCTGAGTGCATCAGGACTGAACATTCCCGCCTCTGCACTTGGCGTAACCTTTGGGCCGACCTTAACCCGGCCTGAAGAAACCCAGATGATCGGGGCTTATCTTGTATTCTTCTGCTTCATCGTCTGGCTGGCCCGACAACACCTCAAGCAAGTTATCAAAGAGGCTTTCGGTGCTGAATCCACACGCGGAGAAGCAGAATGGATGTCTCTCAGATTTTCCTTCTGGGGACTGGCTGTTTCCGGTCTGCTGCTCACCGCGTGGTGTGTATACTTCGGCATCCCCCTGCTGGTGGCTGTAGTCGTTCTGCTGGCCTTCTTCGTTTTTACGCTGGTGGCTTCCAAGGCAATCTGCCAGGGAGGTATTGCCTACTTCACCCTGACTGCTGCGCCAATTGACTGCGTGACCACCATTTTCGGATCAAAATTCTTCGGCTCGATGGGAATCGCCATCACCGCCATGTGTCAGAAAATCCTTTTTGTTGATCTCAGGGAATCACTCATGCCCTCGCTGGTGCATGGTTCCAAAATCAACGAATGGATTAAGAATAAAAGGCTCTTCCTGTTCGGAATTACCACCATCCTGCTGCTGGGCGTGATCGTATCTTTCGGGGCCATGCTTATGGTCTGCTACAAATACGGTATCCGAGAATTGCAGTTGGACTGGGCAACACGCACATCAATGAACGTCTACGACAACGTTGTACGCATCATTCAAGAACCTGCGGCAGCTTCCCATTGGGTAACCACCTTCGCCACAATAGGCGCAGTGGTCATGTTCATGCTGATACTGGCCTACAACAGATTGCCTTGGTGGCCGCTGCATCCCATCGGATACCTTACTGCCTACAGCTCAGCCATGAAAATTCTCTGGTTCAGCTTTTTTCTCGGCTGGGCCTGCAACCAACTCACTTTGCGTTATGGCGGCGTGGGGCTTTTCAAACGGGTCCGGTATCTATTCTTCGGCCTGATCATGGGAGATTTCCTCATGGGCGGAGCATGGGCACTTTACGGGCTTTATGCAGGACAAAGTTATCAGGTCTTACCGGGATAGGAATGCCTTCGGCAGCCCTGCGGGGCCCAAAGAAACTTTTTGGAAAAAGTTTCTCTGGACTCTTCAAAAACTTTTAATAGGGCTTTGCCGAATTGGATCAAAAAAATATTAAACACGGACAATCTCACCTCCTTTGCTGGACGGTATAAAATAAATATTTGAAAGACGATTTAACATTAACTGCGGCGAAGCCCTATTAAATGATTTTGGGATTCTTAAACCCTTTTGCAAAAGGGTTTAAGCCCCCGGAGGGCCGCCGGAGGCAAACATATGCATAATGATAAAGAGCTACAAGAATATCGGGACCTGCTAAAAACCCCGACCCACTTTGAAGAGGGCTTTGACTGGAAAACAGTAGTCGGTGCCATCTTCATCGGCTTCCTGATGATGCCGGGAAGTATGTACCTGCAATTGGTCATCGGTCAGGGCATTGGTCCTGCTGCGCGCTGGGTAACAATTATTCTTTTCGCCGAGATTGCCAAAAGATCGTACACCGAGCTGAAACAACAGGAAATTTTCCTGCTCTACTACATGGCCGGGGCAGCACTGGCCTCGCCGTTCTCGGGCTTGCTATGGCAACAATATTTAGTGCAATCGGACGCGGCGCGTATGCTGGGTTTGACCGAATTCATTCCCACGTGGGTTGCCCCTCAGCCGGGATCGGACTCGCTCCTTGAACGAACCTTCTTTCACCGCGACTGGCTCATACCGATTTTGCTGTTGGTAGGGGCGCAGATTGTCCAGCGAATAGACCATTTCGGGCTGGGATATGCTCTTTATCGCATCACATCTGATGTGGAAAAACTGCCCTTTCCTATGGCCCCTGTCGGCGCATTGGGTACCATGGCTCTTGCCGAATCTACCGAAGAAAAACAGGCCAGCTGGAAATGGCGGGTCTTCTCAGTAGGAGGTGTTATCGGTCTGGCTTTCGGGGCAGTTTATGTACTACTTCCAGCGGTTTCAGGACTTCTATTTACGGAACCGATCAGGATAATTCCCATACCGTGGATTGAGCTGACGCCGTATACGGAAAAGATTCTCCCGGCTGTTGCCACAGGTATCCAGTTTGATCTTGGACTGTTCTTCATCGGTATGGTCCTGCCGTTCTGGGCTGTTATCGGCGGACTGATCGGGATCATAATCACTTTCGTTGCCAACCCGGTACTTTATGAACACGGAATCCTGCATCGCTGGCATCCGGGCATGGAAACTGTTGAAACAGTTTTTGCCAACAACTTTGACTTTTACATGAGTTTTTCAATCGGGCTGGGGCTGTCTATCGGTCTGATCGGTATTTGGTACGTTGTAAAATCTTTCCGCGGTGAACATGCCAAGAGCCGTGAATCATGGAGCAAACTTTTCGAGCCACCGGAAGGACGCGGAGACATCAACTTCTGGGTATCCATTGCCATTTATGTTTTTTCAACTCTTGCCTACGTGGGTATGAGTCTGCTGCTGGTGCCCAATTTTCCATGGATTTTCTTCCTGCTCTACGGCTTCATCTATACCCCAGTGATATCCTACATCACAGCGCGAATGGAAGGTATAGCCGGGCAGTTTGTAAGCCTGCCACTTGTGCGAGAGGCAAGTTTCATTGCCGGGGCAAAATTCTTCGGTTATCAGGGAATTGAAATCTGGTACGCACCGATTCCGATCCATAACTACGGGGAAGCGACAGTCCATTTCCGCGAGATCGAACTGACCGGAACATCCATCCGGGGTATCATCAAAGCTGAGCTGGTCGTTTTCCCGGTAGTCATGATTGCCAGTCTGCTCTTCTCACAGTTCATCTGGCAGCTTGCGCCCATTCCATCTTCGAACTACCCTTACGCGCAGGAACTCTGGCACTTACAGGCTCTGAATACACTACTCATGCAGACTTCGACCCTTGAAGGCAACTCGCTGTTCTTTCAAGCATTAAGCGGTCCGGTCGTAATGGGAGGGATCAGTCTGGGACTTGTGCTTTACGCCATACTTAACACTTTGGGACTACCAATTCTGCTGGTTTACGGCGTAGTTAGAGGCCTCGGACAAAGTACGCCACACGGCTTTATTCTGGAAGTTGCCGGGGCACTCATCGGCCGTTACTTCTTCCAGAAAAAATACGGCGCCATGTGGCGCCAGTATGCCCCGGTCTTACTGGCAGGATTTTCCTGCGGCATGGGTTTAACAGGTATGTTCGCCATGGGTTGCACCCTTATCCTGAAATCGTTAGGAAAAATGGCCTACTAATTCTTTTAACTCAAATCAGGATAAGAATTAAAACTTTGCGGATGCATAAAAAATGATTTAGGTAGTTCAACTTCGGTTAAATAAGCCGCAGTATTTTGTATCAATATGATTATTCGGGTTTCACCTTTGATCAGGTGGAAATTTACTATTTCCATAAGGAACAGGTAATGGATCTTAAGAATATAGCGTGGGACGGTATCTGCTTTGATATCCCGTCCAATTTCGAGGTCAGCGGAATCGACAAAAGATTCCTGCAACTCGATAATGGAGAGTACCCCTGTATCGAACTTCGCTGGTATGATGCCGGAAAGACATACAAGGAAAAAACATATTTCAGGCAGCTTGCCAAAAAAATTGAATCATCTTCAGGCGTAAAAATCGAATCAACAGTCCTTCCAGCTTCATGGAAAGGACCGCTAAAAAAATACAATACCACCGCTTTCTACTGGCAGTCCGACCTCGCCACAGGCCGCGGGGTTATGTTCTATTGCAAAGATTCAGCCAAGGTCATGTTAATTCAGTTCATCGGTAAATGCGATGAGCAAATCGATCACGCAGCGGTAACACTTTTTAACAGCCTGAATTTCAACAATCCTGAAACTGAACAACTCTGGTGCATCTATGACATGAAAGCCACTCTCCCCGGCTCAATGGCGCTGGAATCCTTTGAATTCAAACCGGGCAGATTCAACATATGCCTCACAGATCAAACCGAAACCATTGACCTTTACCGCTTCAGTCCTGCTGACGTAATCCTCAAAGACTGTACACTTAGAGAGTTCTCTAAGGAACTCTTCGAAGATGACATAAAAAAACTGGGACTTTCCATAGCGGAGCTGGAATACGACAAGGGGTCAACCTGCATGTATGGTCAGGTAAAAAGCCCTTCCACTACGAAACTTGCACTTTCAAAGCTGAATTCCAAACGACGTCCTTACGGGCAGATCGAGATCCGTTATACGCAGGAAAGTAACCGCATTCTGGCTGTGATGGTTAAATCTCGCCAGCATATAGCCGAAGACAGGGCAAAAAATATTTTCAAAAACTATGAAATTATTCAGTAAGAAAGAAAAGACAATTATCCCGCAAATGACAAGGGGCGAAGCCATGGCCTGCACTCCCCTTAAGAACCGGGATATAAAAGAAACTCGTGCGGAAAATGGTTTAATAATGCTGTCTTATCCATTGCGGCTTAAGCCGCTTTTCGCGGACGTGGCAAAAAGATTCGGCATGTGGAAGGACGGAAGCCCGCCCATAAAACAGCTAGAACTGGATGAGATGGGAACCCTTGTCTGGGATATGATTGATGGCAATAACAGTGTCCGCACAATAGCTGCGGGTTTTGCAAAAAAATATCAGGTCCTGCCCCGTGAAGCAGAAGTGGCAACGGCTTCATTCCTGAGAGATCTAGGGAAAAGAGGGCTTATTGCTTTCAGCAACAAAAGCACCGGGACAAAATAATTTTGCCCGGAAATAGTAAGATTTCAACTCAGGGCATTAGCCACAGGTCAGCTTAATATATTCCTCAAAGCTGACGCCGTTCCAGACCTTGCTCACCCAATAAGCGGAAGCCCAAATCATGAGTGCTGTTGAGTGCACATCAGAAAGCCGCTTCAGCTTGGCTTCAAGATTAGGCCAGCTGACCCCGTGATTGCTGTGTACATTCTCAGTTTCACACGCTTCCTCAACCTGCAAAAAGAGATAGGCCCCCTTGCACTGGTTGGGCAGGATTTTCACACCCTCATATGATTCCAGAACAGTCTTTAGCTCAGCAACATTCAATTCCTGCGCAACAGCACGCATGGATTTAAAAAACATATCAACAGCCCAAGGCAGAATAAATTCTGCACCTGCACTTTTGGTCTTGAAATAATTCTTGAGCCACTTTTCGTGATCGTGCGTAATTCTGGCTGCAACCTGCGGCATGATTTCCTCCTAAGACTACTCCTCTACTGATAACAAGACATTAATAACCATATTAACTGAATATATCAAGACTTTTTCTAGAAAATCACCAAAACTTTCTATCTGTCAAAACTTTCTCGTATCTGCTTAAAAAGACTAAATAAAAGAGCACCAGGAACAGCCTTACTATTAATCTCCATACTCTCAATACGCACAACAGTGTTATTATTGGGTGTAACATTTTCTTCAGTTACAAGAACAATTTTTTTCTGTGATGCAGACTGCCCTTCACTAGCATCAATAACCAAAACCCACTGACCGCTCTCTTCCTTCCAGTTAAGATCAACACTTCTATGAGAATTTACACTGTTTTCAAGCAGCTTGACAAAATCCTCAAGAGAAAAATGCTTACGCCCTTTTCCGGCTACACCAAGGTAATCACCTTCAGAATTACGGATAACCAGAGGACGTTCCAGATAATCAGAAGACGGAAAAGACGATTCATCCGGACCTATACCCCCGCCAGCCCGCAAGAGCCTAAAAAGCTCCGCACGGTCACGCTTTAAGCTACCAATCTCCATGGCCATATCCATGATTCTCTCATTAGTATCAGCAGAAAGCTTGCGCTTTTCACTCCTAAGAGTTGAGACTTCCTCTCTTAAATCACGCAATTCAGTCTGAAAAAGAGCCTGACTCGACAACATATCGGAGACTTTACCAAGAACAGAAGACAACCCTTTAATCACTGTCTCCATATCTGAACCAGACTCAAGACCTGCACCACTGATCAGTTGTTGATCATTCTTAATACTATCAACTAACACACCGAACTTAAGACTTAATTCAGTTTCGATTTGTTCAGTTGTCCAATTCATTCCATACATTTCACGTATCCTCCTGAAAATTTCAACGACCTCCACAGAGTACTTCTGCCTACGCCCGCCATCGCCTGTTGATGGCAGAAATTTCGAGTACTTATCCTTATAGTACACCACGGTTGAAGGAGGAATCTCCAACCTCCTGCCAACTTCCCTTAAACTTAAGTACTGATTTGACATATCCCCTGCTCATTTGTTGTTCATTTCAACTATTGAACAAACGCTACTCCTTATACATAAACAAGTCAACACTAATTTGAACAATCTGTTGTTCAAATCTCACGACACTTTGATCAATTGAACAAGAATCTATTCAAAAGTAGACAAAACCAAAATCGTGATTATTTTTTAAACAGATGGGAAAAATATCGACGGAGGGTATGTGGAAATAGGATCAAAAGAACACACATCATGCGAATTGAGTCGCCTAGCTAAAAATTAGAGTGCGTACAGTGACGGAGTAACATCCCACAGCCACGTAGCGTGGCAAGCGCACTTTTCTCTTGCCCTGCACAGCACATAAAGTGTAATCATTCGGTAGGAGAAGTGGGACAAGACCTGCCCCGCAATAATAAAGCGCCAAAAGATGCTAGAAAAGATCAAAACTACAAATCTTCAGGAAGGAATGTTTGTTGTGTGCTCCGCCAATGGCTTCACCAGCCTGCCCACGGAACTTTCCAACCAAACGATATCCTGCAAAGCAGATATCTCTGCCATCCTTCAGCTCAACATCAACGAAGTCCTGATAGATTCCGAAAAAAGCACCGTTTCAAACTCATTCCCCCAGACCACCTACTCAGAAGAAATATTTTTTGCCCGTGAAGCATACAATAACGCTCTCAGTTGCGTTCAGAAAATTTTTCATACAGTAGAGCAAAAAGATCCGCTTGAAATCTCCAAATACAAAAAAGATATCAGCCCCCTTATCGATTCTATAGACAGAAACAACAGTGCCGCAGCAAGCCTGACTGTGCTGGCCCGCGCAGACAGATATCTATACACTCATAGCCTGAATACAGCGATTCTCAGCGCCATCCTTGGCCGCTATATAGGCCTTTCACGGGAAGCGGTAGAAGAACTTTCCATGACAGCGATGCTGATGAACATCGGGCAACTATGGCTGCCGAAACAATTGATGCATAAAAAAGGCAAGCTTTCAAAGGATGAATTCAAACAAATAAAAATTCACACCCTGAAAGGATGTGAATTTCTTAGCGCGCAAAATTCCCCACAAGACATCATCAAGTCAGTGAAATCACACCATGAAAAATATGATGGAACCGGATACCCTCAAGGGTTGACCGGTAATGAGATACCACAATTTGCACGCATCATTTCCATCTGTGATTCATACGATGCGTTGACCTCAGACCGCCCCTACCGTGAAGCCTTGACTCCGAATGCTGCCATCAAACACCTATATTCCATGGCCAATTCATCTTTTCATCCCAGATACCTGGAGAGCTTCATTAAGTGTGTCGGGATCTACCCTGTAGGCTGTTTTGTCAAACTATCAGATGGACGCTACGGGGTTGTAGTCACCAACACTCCCAAGGCACCACTGCTGCCGCAGGTGAAGATCGTATTTAACAGCAGGTTCAGGGCCATTCATCCGGAATTTGTAGACCTGTCCAAAAGATCGCCCCAGACACAGGAAAACAATCTTGAAATTATTGAATGTATTCACCCGAAGACATTCAAATTGGAACTGGACAGATTCCTCTGGTAACCGCAGCTATACAAATTCCACTTCAACCCGCTCCACATAATCTTTAAGGACTTCCAACTCGACCTGAACCTCATCCGGTTTATTAAGTGCTGCGCAAGTTTCTATTCTGAGCCCAATGGCACCTAACTGAGAAAAACCATAATTCAAAGCCGAACCTTTAAGGTTATGCCCTATACGGGCGACAACATCCATGTCACCAGCATTCAAGGCATCTTCAAGGTCTTTGATTTCATTGTAGGTTATCTTTATAAATCCTGACACAAGCCCCTGAAGATCTGCATCTATTCTCTCGACAATCTTTACATCCATGCGACCCTCACCTCACATGCTTTACTCCCTAGCGGATTACCTACCAAGGAAATTGGAACAAGAAAAAGGGTACCGCAATTTCAGCGATACCCTTATCTATTATCAATTTGAGCAGCCACAGGCAAAAAGAAATTGCCAAAACAACTGCTTCCTAAAAATTATTCTTCAAGTTGCTGGATGCCATCCAGTTTCCACATACCATCAGAATTCACAGGTTTTACAAAATGCCAGACTTCACGTGCCTGCGAAGGCTGGGACTGAGCGGGATCTTCGCGCAGAAGAACGTCATAGTAAACAGTTACGTGAGTAACGCCGCCCTCTTCTTTAACTTCCAGCAGCCTTGCATTTACCATAAGCACGTCAGTCTGAGATGGACCGGGATCTTCCTGAGCCTGTTGCTTGATTTCATTAAGCACGCCAGCACTAGCAAACAGCTCAATATCTGCCATATCGCGCTTATCCCATGACTTCTGAAGTCTGGTATAAACAGCCTTGGCACCTTCGAGAAAGTCTTCTTCATCGAATCCGGCGGGGATATTTACAGACGGGCCACCCTGCTGGGCGGAAGAATCTGCTGACTGCGGAGAAGAAGGCTTGGATGAAAGGTGATCCCAAGCATTCTGAGCGTTCTGATCCCTGCGGGCATAAGGATCGTTATTTGTATTGTTGTGCTGTGCCTGAGAGTTATCCGGGCCGCGCTGGTAATTACCCTGACGATGCATATCATCCGCCCCACGTTTGCGGGACTTGAAAAATTTAAATCCAAGATAAGCAAGCAAACCGATGATCAGGATATTGAAAAATCCGCCACCCATTCCACCAAAACCGCCAAGCATTGAGCCGAGAAAAGTACCGGCCAGCAGTCCGCCGAGAAGCCCCATACCGGGACGGGCAAGACCGCCCTGCTGCTTGTTGGTTCCACTTGTCTGCTTCTGGGAAGTAGCTGCTGAAGTTGGTTTATTATAATTCTTTGAAAAAGATGGCTTGCTGCCGAAGGATCTCCCACCACCCATTCTTTTCGCATCCGCATCACCGGCCATAATAGCCAGCAAGCAGACAACAGTAAGGGGAAGAACCAAATACCCGAGTAGTTTCATCTAATACCTCATTTACTTAGGTTATAAAAAAGACTGCGACCGAAGCCGCAGTCCTTTAGATAATTACGCTAACGCTGCCTGTCCAGAGATATCGGAGCTATTCGATACTTTTTTTCAAAAAGCCCAGTTCAACCATGGCTTCGCGTATTTTTTCAACATCAAGAGGTTTGGTTAGATAAACGGAAGCCCCACCTTTATAGTACGCTTCTACTACATTAGAAGGATCAGCAAGTGCTGTTGTCATCATGACCTTGGTTTCAAGCCTGTGAGGGATATCATGTTCTTTTTCAACTTCACGAATCTCCTTTAAAGCCTCCTGTCCGTCCATTTCAGGCATCATAATGTCCAGACATATCAAATCATAACGATTTCCGGATTCGATGGATTCAATAAAAGCCAACACGGCTTCCGCACCATCCTCCACGGAATCGCATTCGCCATAGCTGGTCATCACATGCGTAAGAAACTTTCTGCTCGCAAGCTCATCTTCAACAATCAAAATCCTCATACCATCTCCTCATCCCTACAATATTTCTATATCATTCCATTAAACCACACTGAGATTATATATGCAATTATATACATAAAGTTTACCCTTACGGTTTATCTTGCGGAGAGTTGAAATGAGATGTAGATATTCACAAAAACATAATAGGAAGTATTCATGTTCCAGACAATATCATCCGTATTTTCATTTATATCAGGCAAATATGAAAGCAATCCGCATTGGGACCACTGGCCATTCGGTCCCGGATATGGGGATTTCTGGGCCTCAGCCGCCAAGATGCTCTTTGTAGCGGCAATTCTCGGTGTAATCGTTATTTTCCTGCGGGTTCTCTTTGGTCCCAACGGTAAATTCAGGGACCATGACCTCGACCGTGAGGCCGCGGAAATGCGTGAAAAAGCCCTTGCACAATTGGAAGAAGACCTGAAATCAGGTAAAATTTCCGAAGTCGATTACAAATTTAAGAAAAAAAGAATCTTATACTAGGCGATGAAACACCTGAAGACAATTTTCAGCGAATTCGTCAGTCCTTATCTGCAAAACGCCAGTGACAAGGAACGACCGGATATTCAGCTGAAAATAGATCACTCCTTTGATGTTTTCGAGAACAGCCGGAACATCTGCGAATCTTTACCGCTTACCCCCGAACTGGTCGACACAGCCAAGATCGCAGCCCTGTTCCACGATACAGGAAGATTCCCGCAGTATCGTAAGTACGGAACATTCATAGATGCAAACTCCTGCAATCACGGTAAACTGGGAGCCAGAACTGTTTTAAAAAACAAGCTTCTGGACAAACTACCCCGGAAGCAGCGCAATACGGTCCTCGGCGCAATAGCCCTGCACAACCGTAGCGAACTGCCCGGTTTCATCTCTGATGAGCTTAGGATTTGTACGGAAATCGTCCGGGACTCGGACAAAATAGATATCATCAAAGTACTGATCCCCCATTTGACCGGAGTTCAATCCGGCAACGAAGTCCCACTAATGGGGCTGACCGAGAGCCCCGATAAAGTAACCGATGCGGTCCTTCTGGCAGTTAAAGAAGGTAAGCAGGGAGCTTATCAGGAAATGCGCTGCCTAAATGATTTCCGTCTGCTCCTGCTCAGCTGGGCCTATGATCTGAATTTTCAATGGTCGCGAAAAGAAATGATAAAACGCGGATACGTTGAAACCCTCATGGGCCAGCTTCCTGACACAGATCAAATACAAGCCCTGCATAGTCCGATAATAGAACAGCTTAACTCTTGATCGATTTTATGGAATAATGGTTTCCAAGCTCTCTTGTCATTTTTGATTTTAAGCTTACTTTTTTTAAAGATACTTTAAAAACACAACTACTTACCACGGACAATTAGAATATGACCGAAACCAACTACGACATTATCATTCTGGGAGCAGGTCCTGCGGGTTTGCAGGCCGCTATTCATTCCGCAAGAAAAGGACTTAAAGTTCTCATCCTTGGTAAAAACGACAAGAGCAGTCTCTGGTGGGCACACATTGAAAACTTCTGCTGTACACTCGAAATTTCCGGTGAACAAATTCTGAAAACAGGACAGCAACAGGCTGAAAGCTTCGGTGCGGTTTTCTTCAATGAAGATGTTCTGAAGATCAAAACCCCTGACCTCATGGACCTCAGCGGAGCCGGTTTTACTGTTACTTCCGAGACGAAAGAATTCAAAACCAAAGCAATCATCATCTGCACCGGAACCACCCGCAACAAGCTCGGTGTACCGGGTGAAAAGGATCTTTTCGGCAAAGGCGTGAGCTATTGCGTGGAATGCGACGGCAACTTCTTCAGAGGCGAGGAAGTGGCTATCGTGGGCGGTGAAAGTGCCGCAGCAGGCGGGGCTCTCCATCTTTCTCACCTTGCATCCAAGGTTCACCTTGCTTCCAAAGAATTCAATTTCGCCCCCGAACTGATGGAAAAACTCAAAGCCGAAAACATCATCATTCACGAAGGTGTTGAAGTTGAAGAGATCACCGGAGGAAGCGGTGTTGACGGTCTTGTGTTCAAGGATGGCAGTAAACTGGATGTAACAGGTGTTTTTATTGAACTTGGTGCCAAGGGAGTTATGTCCCTTGCCGCTGAACTGGGCATCCAACTGGATGAATCCATGAAATTTATTGAAACGGACAAGCAGCAGCGCACCAATGTTCCCGGCATATTTGCCGCCGGAGATATTTGCGGACCGCCGCTCCAGATGGCGAAAGCCGTCGGAGAAGGATGTGTGGCAGGTTTAAGCGCAGCTAAATACGTTCGTAAAGCTTAATTCAAATTTGATGCGCTACGCGCGTTTAATAAATGGATTTCGCCTCCGGCGGCCAAAGGAGCTAAGCCCCTTTGGAATCCCTAGCAGTTAAAAAAACGAGCCATCCTTAAGGGTGGCTCGTTTTTTTAACGCTCAGAATAAATATAATTGGGATAAAGTACAGCGGTTCCGCTAAACTCTCCCGAAACATCTTCCGGCAACACCCCGATAGTTGCGACTATGTTATAGCCGGAAATCTGCAAGCCCTTACGAACTTCCTCGCAATAATTTGAATCTTCCGGGTAATCGGGTGGCATCATAAACAATTTCTGCCAGCCGAAAAATCCTGACTTGGACAGATTCTCCATAACCGGTACCCTGAACCCTTCTGGTCTGTAAGAAACAAAAAAGACCGGAATATTGCGTTCATGAAAAAAATCAAAAAGGGCAATTGAAGGAACAACCGGGGGAAGCGCACTCAAAATAACATGGGATTCCAGATCACTCTTAGCAGCCGAATTATCAGAAAAGCCTTGTTTCTTACGCGCCCTGTAAGTTGAGAGCAGAACATCTTCCACTACAACCAACACTGCCGGATATTTCACCTGATCCTGTAAACTTTTTATTACAGCATCCTTTACCTGTGCAGCTTTACGGGCAACGTCTTTCTCATACTGACCGCTCTCATGATAAGCGATGACCCGCTCCCGCATTTCCGGCAGGGAAACCATCTCAGCAGGTGCTTTCACTTTACGTGCTTTGGAAGCAACACAGCCGCTGACACAAAACAAAGCAAGCAAAATACAAATCAAACGTAACTTCAAACTAATTTCCCTCCACCAAAAATATCAACGTATATGGAAATTAGCACAACAAACTTGTATCCGACAAGTGACCCTGCTGAACTATTTGTTTTTCCTGATAAAAACAAATGCCCCAACCACTGCGGTAAAAGGAGCAACAGTAACCAGCCCAAAACTACCCACCAGAGTCTTCAAAATCTCAGCTGAAACATAGACAAAATTAAAAGTATTCATCAGAGGAACCCCCTGCGCCATGAAAGCCATCAACAGCGTGATGAACCCGCCGGAATAAGCCAGCAACAAGGTGGTAGTCATGGTTCCCACAACAGCCCTACCGACTCTGATCCCGGACCCAAGAGCCTGCATGTGTGTAATTTTTGGATTGGCCCGCACAACTTCATCCATGCTGGCGGCAACATCCATGGCAAGATCCATGACCGCCCCGGAACAAGCCAGAAAAACAGCAGCAATGTAAATACGGGTCAAATCGAGATGTCCAAACCCGGAATAAAGCAAGGTTTCCGCAAAAGGCATAACAGCACCATGCAGATGCAATTTCCCGGTAAAATAAATGGCCAGCAGGCAACTGGTAAAAACGCCTAGAAACGACCCAACGAAGGCAACGACGCCCTTGCGGTTCAACCCGGCAACCATAAAAATAATAACCGCACAAAGTCCTGCCACAACTGCAAGTGTGATCCAGACCGGGTCCTGACCCTCAAGAAGTGCCGGGACGAGCAGCTTCCAGAGAACCAACGCGGTAAACATAAAAGAAAATAGAGCCTTGGCCCCGGTCCAGCCACCGAAGAGCAGCAGCAGAAATGAAAACAGCAGCAGCATGGTCACTTCAAGATCAATGCGATAATGATCCTGCGGAACGGCAAAAAGCGGTTCTCCATTCTCATTAAAAGTAATCACCGCCAGAGCCTCATCACCTACGATGAAGAGCTTATCTTTATCCATCTGACCAAGAAGTTCATTAGTGCCTTTAAAAATCTGGCCTTTGAATTTCCCCTCAAGCACCTTCATGGTCACGGCCTGCGGGCCTGTTTTTACTATACCGAACTGATCAATATCCGAATTGTCGACCGAAATGATCTCCGCCTTGCAGCGTTCAGCATTTTCTGCAACACGCTGATCAAATTCAGTAGGGATGAAATAAAGAATGGCGGTCAACATTGCAAAGACCGCAACCAGTATAAACTCTCTGTTTTTTAATAATTCGCGCATATTCTCAGGGGGTTAGTTTTATCAGATACACTAAAGGCGGAGTGTCGTACGACACTCCGCCTAAAACAATTAAAGCATTCCCAGATTGCTATTTGGCAGCAAACTCAGCGTTATTGATACCGGCGTGAATTTTGGGAGTCATGCCCATGATAGCCATGATTTTGAAAGCGATATCAACGTTATCGTAGTACCCGTTAAAGGAAGTAGCCCCAACGCCCATGGCAGATGTTGCAACGGGAACACCGGTGTGCTTGTAGGAAGTCCAACCAAGACCTGCGTTGTTATTCAGTACGTGGGTGATGGTTACGGTCAGAGGATCATAACCGCCGTAGAGATTGTACAGTTCGGGATTCTTGAACTTCTTCTCACCCTTCATGGTGCGCTGGTAAGCGTCCTTGAGCATGGCAAGCTGGTAATCTTTTACAACAAGGGGATTCTTTTTGGCATCGCCTTCGAACTCAAGACCGAAAAAGTGAGTGATGGTGGGCTGAAAATCTTCGAAGCTTGCTTTACCTTTGTGTTCGTCCCTCCAAAGTTTAACAACTTCATCCGAAAACTGCTGGAAAGAGATGGTCTGGGAACTAAGCGCATCGTAATAGGAACCGTACTTTGTGCCTGCGAAACCGAGAGTGAGGCCACCGCACTCATGGTCACCGGTTACAACGATGAGAGTTTCTTTAGGGTGTTTTTTAGCGAACTCAACAGCTTCTTTGACGGAGTTATCAAAAGCAATGGTGTTCTTAATGAAAGCGGTTGCATCGTTAGCATGACAGGCCCAGTCAATCTTACCGCCTTCAACCATCAGGAAAAAACCTTCTGGGTTATCGAGCATTTCAATTGCTTTAGAGGTGAATTCAGGAAGAGTGATATCCTGTGGGCGCATGTCCATGGCGTAAGGCAGAGCCTTGGAATCCTGCAACCATGCATTCCATGAAATGACTTTACCGTCAGCAGGTTTAAGAGCCATGAATTCTTCTTTATCAGTTACGACTTTATATCCGGCTCTCTTGATCAGATCGAGAGCATTGCCTTTGAAGTTCTTGGAATTCTTCTTTTTGTTGGTAATATCTTTCAGACCGCCACCGCCGAAGAAATCAAAATTACTTTCAGAGAGAGCAACGTCGATATCATAATACTGACCGCGAGTGGGTACATGAGCGTAAAAAGCTGCGGGGGTTGCGTGGTCAATGGATACGCTGGAAACAATACCTACTTTCTTGCCGTCTGCTTTAGCCATTTCAGCGATTGATTTTACATTCTTCTGTCCGGGACTCATACCGAGCATGCCGATATTTGTTTTCTGGCCGCTGGCAAGAGAAGTTGCAGAAGCTGCGGAACCGGTAATGAACCTGTCAGCAGCGTAAGTGGTGGTCATTCCCTGTGCGGGGAAGGTGTTCATGAGCAACTGTTCACCGGTGAATGCCTCGGTAGCACCTTTCTGAGGCAATCCCATACCGTCACCTATAAAGAGGAAAACGTACTTGGCGGGCTGGCCTTTGTATACGCGGACCTTTTTAGCCTTAGCGTAAGCAGGTGCTGCTACCACAAACATGGCACAGACCATAAGAGCCATCAAAACCTGTAATTTGTTGGAAAATCTCATCACTTTCTCCTGATATTTTTGTTTATTTCAAAACAGGAACCTCATTCCCATTTCACTGGGAAGTATTAACAGGACAATGTGTCTATCAAGTCACAGGAGAAAGAATTTTATGTAAACCAATCACATAAAGAATCTTCAATTAATCATTACGCCTAATAAATTTTTCAACTATCATTAATAATGAAAACAAAATTACCATTGCCTCGTCTCCGTATACACAAACGAAAATTGCATGACACTTTTTGCACATACATATTTTTAAGCTGGACAATTCCACCCTCACTCAGTATACAATAGACAGTTAATATTGTTTAACAAAACAAGGATTGAATCGGTGCATAGAAATTTCATCCCCATCTCATTAGTACTTGCTGTTCTCTTCGGACTGGCTGTAGCCGGTTATATTACTCCTGAAAAAAAAGAACAGATGCCTGTCCGTATTTTATTCAAAAACAGCGGTGGTAAAGTAATTTTCACCCACATACGCCATCACCGGGATTATGAAATCCCCTGCGATAGCTGCCACCATGAGCGGGAAACAAGTGATCAGGAGCCATTGCCCTGCGGTTCCTGCCATCCTGAATCATTCGATAAAAATTATGTACGCGAACATATCCGCTCCTTTCCGGACACCAGTTACTGTGTGAAATGCCATCACGCCGAACTGGGCAAGCTTAATTTCGACCACGCTGCACATGAAGAATATGCTGACGAGGACTGCCAATCCTGCCACCACGACACTGATATTGAAAAAGAACCGCAAAAATGCGGAAACTGCCACACTAATGCAGGAACTGCGGAAATACCAAGTGTAAGGGATGCCGCCCATGACCGCTGCATTGATTGTCATGACGAGATGTTCGAGGCAGGCCTAAAAGGCTGCACTCCATGTCACAAGATGCAGAATATGAAAGACTACTCTGGAGACTTCACCAGTTGCAGCCAGTGCCATCAGGAAAATGATAAGGACCTTGTACTCAACCGGACCAATGCATTTCATGACCAGTGCATGGACTGCCACAAAAAAATGAAACGCGGCCCATACAAAGACAGTGACTGCGCTAAATGCCATTTAAAATAAAGCGGGAAGACTGATTATGAATCCTCTTTTTTCACTTACTCCTTCTGAACGCGGCCCCATAGTCAACACATGGGAGCAGGAACTGGGCGGCCCACTGGTTATCTCCCTTGAAATCACCGGGCTGACTCCCCTTGTGCAACCAAATGAACAAGTGGCAAAAGCCCAGCCGATTGCAAGCGACCCGGCTAGTAAAAGACCTACCGTCCACAGCTCTGTTTCAGGCACGGTGATTGATGTAAAGAAAGACTTCATCACCATCCGAGAGGAAGGAACCCGCGTGGCTCTGCCTTCAGAATTCCTAAGCACTGATCCCCGGACCATGCTTAATGCATTGAGGGAAAACGGCATAAATGTCCGTGGACTTAAAGAAGGCTGTACCCTGATAATAAATGGCCTGCCCCATGAAGCGGGAATGGACGGCCATCGTTTCCTGATTGAGGAGTTCAGCGATGTTATGACTACCGGGCTTAATTATCTGAAAAAGGCCCTCTCCCCTAAAGCATGTGCGCTGGCCTGCCCCACCGGAATGGATTGGACTATTCCCGGCTGCACAGGGCACGAAATTAATCCTGTTTATCCCAACAGTCTCCCGGAGCTGGTTACAAAAGCGATAACCGGAAAAGAATTTCCCCCGGAAGTCTGTGTCATGGACGTGGCTACCCTGTACCGCATTGGCAGAACCATTCATGGATGCCAACCGGTCACCCTTGTTATTATTAAGATAGGCAACACCTCTTTTCTTACTCCGGTGGGTACCCCGGTCGGTGTGCTACTAAAACTGGCCGGATTCAGGCCCGCAAAACATGACCGGGTAATTCTGGGCGGACCATTAACCGGAGAAGCCGTCTACAGCCTGAAACACGGAGTCCGCCCGGACACGCAAGCCATTACGGTACTCAAAGCTGACAGAGGACCTACGGTAAAGGACAATCCCTGTGTTGGCTGTGGCGAATGCGTAATACACTGCCCGGCCCGGCTGGAACCGAACATGATCTCCCGGCATGCGGAATTCGGACTATACGAGAATACCCAAGCCTACAACATAGCCTCCTGCATTGAGTGCGGACTCTGCGGCTATTGGTGCAGGGCGCAAAGACCGCTTCTGCAATACATCCGCCTTGCTAAAAAGGAACTGGCCGCCAAACCGATACTTGAAGATTTGAGGGAGCAACAATGAAGCCACTAAACGGGTCACCCGTACTGACCGTCTCCATTCCTCCCCATGCCCATTGCGGAAGGACTTTCAAACAGGACGCACTTGAGACCATAATCGCCCTGCTTCCGGCTGCGGCTTTCGCCATCTGGCATTACGATATGCTGGCAGTGCGGGTACTGACCCTGTCATGTTTCGCAGCGGTAGTCACTGAAACCATCTGCCTCTATTTCATGAAGCGTAAAATTGAGGCAGACAACTATACCGCCCTCCTTTACGGACTCCTGTTCGGCTTCCTGATTCCCCCGGCATCTCCATGGTGGCTGGTGGCAGCAGGCAGTGCAATTTCAATTTTCATGGGCCGCATGATATTCGGAGGCCTTGGAACCAATCCGCTTTGCGTACCGCTTGTCGGCTGGGCTGTGCTGGCTGTTTCATGGCCGGACCTTATGGATTTCGACATGACCATGCTCGCTTCGGAACTGACTTATCCATTAAGCCAGCTAAAGAACTTCGGGCCGGAAATGCTTGATGAATATCCGCTCAAATCACTATTGCTGGGTTTTCAGCTAGGCGGAACCGGGGCAGCTCAGACCGGGGCTATCATGCTGGGCGGAGTATACCTGCTGGCCCGCAGAATTATCAGGCCCGATATTCCGCTGGCCTTCATTGCCGGGGTGGCAGCTACCGCTGCAATTTATTATTTCATAGATCCTCTGGAATACGGTTCACCTGAGTACCATTTACTCTGCGGATCAACTCTGTTTGGGGCATTCTTTCTGGCAACGGACGGTCCTTCTTCACCTGCGGGACACATTCCCATGCTCATCTACGGATTTATCGCAGGGGCACTGGTTGTCATTATCCGGGTATACGGAATTTACCCGGACGGTGTTCCATTCGCCATACTGCTTGCCAATCTGATGACCCCGCTGGTCGATAAAATCAAACCTGCACCTTTCGGCGGTATAACTAATATTCACTTGCGGAGACGGTCATGAAAGAAGGCTTAAAAATGATCGCAGTGCTGACCCTGATCTGCGCAATGTTCAGCGTCACCCTCGCCACCCTGAAGGAAGCCACTCAGGAACGCATTGAAGAGCAGGTGCTGACCTATGTGCAGGGCCCGGCCATCAATGAAGTGCTCAGCGGCTATGATAATTCCCCGGTTAAGGACCGCAAAAAATTCACCATCCACGGCACTGAAACAGAGATTACGGTTTTCCCGGCACTGAAAGACGGAAAACTGCTCGGCGTGGCCCTTGAAACTTTTGCCAAAGGTTACGGCGGAGATGTGGGAGTTATGGTAGGATTCGATTTAAATGGAGCACAGCTTTCCGGCATCGGCATAACCACTATGAAAGAAACCCCCGGCATCGGGTCAAGAGTTGCCGGGCACGGCTTTACCAGCCAGTTCAAGGATCATCCTACTGCTGTAGAACTGACATCCAAAGGCGGAGACATTGAAGGGATTGCCGGGGCCACAATTTCATCAACTGCATCGGTTGAAGCGGTGAAGCAGGCTGTTACCATTTTTGAAAAGATAAGACCGCAGATTACGCAAGCATGGTCAAAGGGGTCGTAAGATGAGCAGATTATGGAAAGAATTTTCAAAAGGACTCTGGAAAGACCTGCCGCCGTTCAAAGTCGTACTCGGTCTCTGCCCAGTATTGGCAGTGACCAAGACAGCGGATAACGGCCTCGGCATGGGCTTGGCGGTTATCTTTGTGCTGACCATGTCCAACGTACTTGTATCCATTTTCCGTAAAATAATCCCGCCCAAAGTGCGTATTGCCTGCTTTATTGTTATCGCGGCCTCACTGGTTGTCTCAGTAGAACTGCTCATGCAGGCCTTTGCTTACCCGCTATACCAGCAGCTGGGCATCTTCGTTCCACTCATTGTGGTTAACTGCATCATCCTCGGACGGGCTGAAGCATTTGCCTCCAAAAATCCAGTTCTGCTTGCGGCTGCGGACGGACTGGGCATGGGCATCGGTTTTACAATCTCCCTGACCCTGCTCGGCGGACTGCGCGAACTGTTCGGTTACGGAACACTGTTCGGCAGCCAGATTATGCCCGCAAGCTACAAGCCTTTCAGCTTCATGGTCGAGGCTCCCGGCGCATTTGTCTGCCTCGGATTGCTGCTCTCAGCCATGAACATCTTCACCAGTTGGCAAGCCAGACGTAAAGGACAGGCTGTTCTTGATAACCCCAGCCACGAATGCAGGTCCTGCGGCATTTGCAGCCGTTAAAGGGAGTAAGCCATGAAAGAATATTTCCTGCTCTTCATCTCAGCCATATTCGTCAACAATATTGTGCTGGCCCAATATCTGGGCAACTGCCCGTTCATCGGCACTTCCAAGAAAATTTCAGTGGCTATAGGCATGGGCAGCGCAGTGGTATTTGTAGCCACCATGGCTGCATCAATTACATGGGCGGTACAGGAATACCTGCTCGATCCTTTGGGATTACAATATCTCCAGACCCTGACTTTTATCCTTGTCATTGCCTCGCTGGTCCAGTTTGTGGAGATGTTCCTGAAGAAGGCCGTGCCTCCGCTTTACAAATCGCTAGGTATATTCCTGCCGCTGATCACCACCAACTGCGCGGTGATGGGTATAGCTATCATCTGCCAGCGGGAAGAATTTACTTTCATCAAGACCGTAGCCTTCTCCTTTGCTTCCGGCATGGGCTTCATGCTGGCACTTATAGTGCTCTCGGCAATACGTGAAAGGATTGAAGTTTCAAGGACACCCAAATCCATGAAAGGCACGCCCATTGCGCTGGTCATGGCCGGGCTTATGTCACTGGCATTTTTCGCATTTAAAGGGATGATTTAAACTAAAAAGGGACTAAGTCCCTTTGGAATCCCTATTAGTTTAAATTACTTAATGAATAGGCGGGATATATATGGTTCTTTCATCACTATTCGTACTTATGGGACTGGGCTTCACTGCCGCTACCATTCTAGCTGTGGCCTCCAAGATCCTGTATGTTAAGGAAGACCCGCGTATTGCGCAGGTTGAGGACGTTCTGCCCGGAGTAAACTGCGGAGGCTGCGGCTACGCAGGATGCGCCGGAGCTGCTAATGCGGTGATTGATGGTAAATCAGGAGCCAATGTCTGCGTAATCGGCGGGATAGAAACCGCCAAGGCTGTTGGCGCGGTCATGGGCCTTGAAGTACTGGACATGGAACCGGAACTTGCTTTCAGAGACTGCACCGGAGGCGAACGGGCTGAAGAACTTTTCAATTACGAAGGAGCAGGCAACTGCCGCGCGCAAGCCCTGCTTTACAATGGAGCCAAAACCTGCCCTGAAGGTTGTCTCGGCCTTGGGACTTGCGTAGCGGTCTGTCCTTTTGATGCCATCCACATGGGACCGGACGGATTACCCATAGTGGACCCACTGGCCTGCCTTGCTTGCCGCAAATGTGTTGAAGCCTGTCCGCGCGGAGTACTTTCCATCGTCTCCATGAGCGCGAAACTGCTGCATGTGGAAGAAGTGAACGATTGCCTTGCCCCCTGCCAGCAAGAATGCCCGGCAAACATCAATATTCCCCGCTACATTGAAGCCGCCAACAATGGCGATTATGCCGGAGCGGTCAATATTATCCGTGAACGCAACCCGCTATTGCTGGTTTGCGGACGGGTCTGCCCGCGCCCCTGCGAACTGGTATGCCGCCGAACCCATGTGGATGAAGCAGTTGGCATCAACATGATCAAACGTTTTGTTGCTGACTGGGAAATGAAAAACAACCTGCGTCTGCCCATCCCCTGCGCCAAGGAGACCGGACGCAAAGTAGCAATCATCGGCGGCGGCCCATCCGGCCTTTCCTGCGCCTTTTTTCTGCGCCGCCTCGGACATAGCCCGACTATAATCGAAGCCATGCCGGATCTGGGCGGACAACTACGCTACGGTATCCCTGAGTACAGGCTGCCTAAAAATGATCTTGCCTGGGAAATTCAAGGTATCCTTGATCTTGGCGTAGAAGTGCGCACGGAACAAAGACTGGGTCCGGATTTCACCATAAACGACCTTGAAGAAGAAGGATTCGAAGCATTTTTCATGGGTATCGGAGCATGGGCCAGCGGAACCCTGCGTATTGACGGCGAAGACGCACAGGGAGTGCTTTCAGGAACTGAATTTCTTACTGCGGTAGGACTTGGGCAAACCCCGGCAATAGGTCCGAAAGTGATTGTTGTCGGCGGTGGTAACACAGCCATTGATGCTGCCCGGACAAGTATTCGTCTTGGCTGCGATGTCACCCTGCTCTATCGACGTACCCGCGATGAAATGCCCGCAAATAAAGAAGAAATTATAGCAGCTGCGGATGAGGGAATTAAGTTTGTTTTCCTGTCTGCTCCCACCAAAGTTATCATTGATGACAAAGGCAAGGCCACCCATTTGGAATGCACAAGAATGGAGCTTGGCGAACCTGATGAATCTGGACGCCGTCGCCCTGTACCAGTGGAAGGTACCGAAGCACGCTATCCTGTTGATACCATCATTTCAGCAATCGGACAGAAGCCTCAACTTTCATGTTTTTATACGAAAGGTGAAGAACAATGCAGCATTGGTTTCACTCGCTGGCGGACAATTGATGCCCATCCCGAAACCCTGCAAACATCCGTCCCAAAAGTTTTCGCGGGGGGAGACGCTGTTTCAGGACCGGATCTAGTTATCTCCGCAGTTGGTGCAGGCAGGCAGGCCGCCCGCTCAATTCATTACCTGCTGACCACAGATCAAATACCTATGGCTGATAATATCCTGCGCGAACTGATTCCTTACACTCTTTTCAAAGATGTAGACGGCTGCAAGCATAAGGAACGCTCAGAAATGCCGCATCTCTGTTCCGGTGATGATCGGACCAGCACATTCAAGGAAATCGAAGGCTGTCTCTGTGAAGAAGAATTACACCATGAAACTTCACGCTGCCTGCGCTGCGGCCTGACCTGTTATGACCGGGACATTCCGCTGGAAAACATCTTCACCAACCGGGTCGGCGAAAAAGTAGAATAATGATTCAGACTACTTAGAAAGTGCCTGCTGCAAGGCGCAAAAAAAGGCGCACCGGGTAATCCCAGTGCGCCTAAACTTTGATCGCTCAAAGCTATTATTTCTGGAGGCCGGACTGTACGTCCTTGAGGAGCTCCTGAACCTTGGCAAGTTTTGCCTGCTCTTCTTCGCTGAGCTGTGCGCCAACGTAAGAAGCTTTCTGGTTCATTTCTTCAATAATACCGTCCATGATAATATGTCTGGTTTTAGTGGGGAGCTTTTCAAGTTCAACCAGTCTGCCGTCTACAACAGTCATCTGGGTGTTCAGGGCTTCCACATCACCGCGTACGGTCTGCAAATCTTTAACTTCAGCGGTAAGGCTGGTAAGATTCTGATTCAGGCCGTAGAAAAATACTACAAGAAGAACTACTGCCATAAAGGAAATGATAATTGCTACCTTACCCATATCCTTCTGAGCAGTTTCGCTGACGCCGGATGCGACGTCTTCAACCAGCACTTCTTCGTTCTGCTGGTAATCTTCCATCTGATGCACTTTTTCAGTTGCTGCGCTCATTTTTTTCCTCCTAAATGATCGTGTTTATAACGAAAATGGACTATACTTCAAGGACGACTTCAAATCAAGAATTTAAACCTTTTTTAAAATTTTTGATCCATCCTCCCTGTAAACACTCCGTGACTCTCACAAAAAATCAAGTTGCGCAACCATGATAAATCAAAACCATTAACTTAAAAGCTGAATAAGATAAAAAAATCCCGCAGCCGCTTAATCCTTCCTGAACTGTGAAATCAATTCCCGGCACAATACTTGCTATTTCTTAATAAAAATAAATTTGTGGAAAATATTTCCTAACAATAATTAGATAATATTCTCGGGAGCCTGACATGTTCACCAGCTCAGTTTCAAACGGATCAAGCACTGCCGGAAGCTATTTTTCCAACATTGCCAACAACTCACAAAGTGCGAAAACACCTAATATTTCGAACAACTTAAGCCCAACCCAGATCCGCAGGCAGTTGCAAATGCAATTCGCCAGCATGAGCTTTGGGCTGAACTCCGGTGAACAGCAACAGGTAAACGGATATTTCTCACAGCTGAACAATATTTATGGCGTCAATGATTCGTCTATCCGCGAAGAACAGGAAAAAAAATTTAAAGAACTTAAAAAAGAACTCGATGAACTCTACGGTCTCGACAAAAAGCCCAAAAAGCTCACCGCTGAAGAGCAAAAGAAAGTCGATGATCTCCAGACAAAACTTGACGAGCTTTATGAAATCGTTCCCACAAAAGATCCAGAGGGAGCAGATCGCACAAGGGCAGAAAGCCTGAAATGGGAACTTAAAAAATTATATTACCCAGAAGGTAAAGTTCTGACTGCTGCTGAAAAGAAAAAAGAAGCATCTATCCAAAAAGAATTAAAAGAAATCTTCGGCATAACCGGCCCCAAGACCCTGAGCAAAGAAGAACAGGCCACAGCGGACGAGCTTAATAAACAAATTGATGAAATATGCGGCACAACCAAAAAAGAACTCAATGAAGAAGAAAAGAAACGAGCTGATGAACTTCTTCTTGAAATGGAAAAGATTGCCGGAAGCTTAGTCACCCATGGCCTCAGCAATGCTGAGAAAAATCTGTACTACAAACTTGATGAACAATCCGATGCTCTTAAAGCAAAAGCCAAAGAATCTACCCTATCTGATGAAGAACAGGATAAACTTGCCAAAATAACCAAAAACATCGACATACTGCTGGATAAAGCTGCCGCTATTCAAGAGCAGCAGGACAAACAGGCCGGTCAAGTTCACGGGCAGCTTAACGGCTTTTTCTCCCAGTTGGGAATGATGGGGGGCGGAACTCTGCTCTCAAGAAGCATATAAATTTCACTTGAAAAATACTCCGTTTTCTCTTACCCCTGAAACCTGTACGGACAGATATGGAGCCACGCTCCCTTACATATAATTTTCAGGATGAAAGGAGTCAGCAAATGCCTATTTATGAATTTAAATGCCCCAAGTGCGCTAAAGAATTTGATGAACTGGTAATGCCCGGAAAGGAAGCTAAAGCAGACTGCCCCGAGTGCGGACACAAAGAATGTGAAAAGCTGCTCTCCATAGGCAATGTACGCCCCAACGGCATCCCCAAAGGAATGGGCGGATATAAAGAGCCGTGTAAAGGTTGCAACGGCTGCGGATAAAACCAAATCTGCGAATTTCAAATGCTAAGAAATAAAAACCCCGGAAGCCTGTGCTTCCGGGGTTCTTTTAGATCTGCTGTTCAAGCTCGGATATCATAAATTTGAGCGTCACCTGTTCGGCGATAGCTGAAACAATTATTTTCATTAATTCCCAGCCTTTCGTGAATTCCTGCCAGCCACTGGGTACGCCCAAAGGCATGCGTAGGCACAAATACTTGCGGCCTGATCTCCTGCGCCAGCTGCGGACCTCCGGCTAAACTTTCCAACCTTCTATCCACATTGGAAAAAACGACATGAACGCCGTAATCAGCCACTCTTTCCACTGCTGAGCGGAAGAACGACCGAGTAAAATCAAGTTCGTTCTGTGAAGCTGTTTCCCAATCCCAACAAGCCAAATCCCCGCCGTTATACACCTTCAACCCTTCAGGGGTACTGAAAAGGAAAGCTACCCCCAGATCATTGGACATGAGGGTCTCGATTATAAGTCCATGAAATTCATACTTTTCATCCGGTTCAACAATCAGTGCATCGCCAAAATCCAAATCAGGATACATTTCTTCAATATCGTCAGAAATAACAGCCTTTAAGGACGCAGCCCCTGCGCAAACTTCGCGGTAATCCGGAGCGAAATGATCCAAATGACTGTGAGAAAAAAAAGCGGTTACCTTTCTACCCGCCAGTACTTCCTGCAAAGCAGAGAGGACCTTATTACTCCTGAACCGCTGGGCGGGAATATCAAAGACATAACTATCTTCTCCCGCCTCAAGCACAAAGCAGTTATGAAAGATATGAACAAGACGGATTTCCATAGAACTATTCAGCTTTGGCTGCTTCCTGCTCTTCCAAAAGAGCACGGCTCACCGGCAGGTAGACATGGGACCAAGAGGTCAGATGTCCGGCCAGATATTCAGCTTCAGGGCCGGAACCGCAGAACAAATCAACCCTAGTCCCTTTGATGGCTCCACCGCGATCCTGCGCCATTACGATTTTAGCAAACGGAGTCTTGCCCTTCTCTCCCTGTTGCGGAAGACGAGTGGTCAGCAAAGCCAAAGAGCCGAGAGGCAAAACCTTGCTATCCACGGCCACACTGGCCATAGGGGTAAGCGGTGCGCCCATGGAACCGAAGGGACCTTCGTCATCAATCCTGAAAAAGACATAACTGGGGTTGGTAGTCAGCAACTCCTGAACCAGTTCGGGATTAGCAGCAAGAAAAGCTTTGATCTTCTGCATGCTCATACCCTCTTTGGGAAGCAGTCCGCGCTGAATCAAGATCTTACCGAGGGATACGTATTTTAAACCGTTTTTCCCGGCATAAAGAACATGTTTCACGCTTCCGTCGGGTAGAATAAGACGCCCTGAGCCTTGAATCTGAAGAATGAAAACATCAACCAAATCCTTAACCCACGCGATTTCTATCCCCTTGCCCTGCAACGCTCCTTTAAAATCAATATCTTCACGATCATAGTAAGGAAAGACTTCTCCATTCTCATGACGATAAATCAAATGCTGCCCTCTCCAGCGGTGATGAAATTTTCCAAGATCAAGATTTTTCAAATCTGAGGGAACACTGTATAGTGGATAAGGATAGTCTGGATGAGGTACCAGTGATGCTTCCAAATAAGGCTCATAATATCCGGTCAGAAGAGTTCGCGGAGCCATGGAATACCAGGTGAATTTTTCATTCAGAAGCTCAGGAGACTCCGCAAGCAGCGGCAAAATTTCAAGCATTTCCTCATTGGTTCGCTTAAGCATTCCCCAAGTAATCTGCATGCGCCCATATTTTGCGGCTACACTTTTTTGCGGTTTGCGAGACAAATATCTGAGGTTGCGCTCAATTCCGTTTTGCAAATCAAGCCATGAAAATTCAGAACCGCTCTGAAACTCCAAACGTTTTATAAGGCCGGAAACCTGAGTCCGCTCTATTTTGTGATACCCCTTTGTCGGAATATCAGTAGGGGTACTGCGGGTTGAGCAACCACCTAAAAAAGAAAGAATCACTATTCCCCAAATAAAAGCTAAAAAATATTTCTTAGAACTCAAAGAAGCCACCGAACCCTGCCTTATTTTATGATATATTATTTACTATTGGACTGGAAAAAAAAATGAAATTGGCATAAAGAAAGCATAACTATACACATAATAATGCGCGTTGTTATTCACGACTCCAAAACAAACGCCACTCCCACAGGAACAAGCATGCGTTTACTTCCTATCATTGCATCCATAGTCACCATCTTAATGGTATCATCCCCTGTCTTTGCCGACCGCTGGGATCTGGTGATACTCACAACTTCCGGGCTTAACGGGCAACTGCTTCCGGCGGAAGAAAAGAATGAGCAACACAGTACCAGCATGGTACGTACTTTCGGAGGATTTGCAAGAATTCAGTCAGTATTTGAATCATATAGAGATAAGTATCCCGGAGCGACAATAACAGTGGCAACAGGTGACGACCTCATGGGAGAATCACTGACAAACGAAAAAGGCAAAACCGTTTTCGAAGCCATGAACATGATGGGTTTCAATATTTCCACCCTTGGTAACCACGAATTTAACAGGGGATCAAAATTTCTGGTCAACACCCTGAAATCAAAAAAATTTCCAACAGTGGTCAGCAACCTGAAAATAGCCAAAAGAAATCCCCTGCGGAAATATATCCGCAGCACGGATGTGCTTGAACGCAATTTCGTCAAGGTTGGATTCATGGGCATGATTCTGCCTGAACTGAAACTTATTTCCAATCCCGGTTCAGGTGTTTCCGTACCTGCCGACATTGTCAAATCAGCTCGGGAAACAGCACAGAAACTGAAGCAAAGCCAAAAAACAGATTTGATTATCCTGCTGAGCCACCTGCCGCTAGAAGCACAGAAAAAAATCCTGCAAGAAGTTCCTGAAATCGATATCATCTGCGGCGGACACAGCAACAAAGACATCCTGCCCGGACAGGAAATTATTGCGCGCGACGCCCCCAACCCCGGTCTGATGGTCCAATGCGGAAATCAGGGGCGCTATGTCGGTGTTCTAAAAATCAACATGGATGCTAAATCCATCCACAAACACGAATGGACCATCATCCCGGTAACGGACAAAACGAAGGAAGACAGCAACATAAAGTCTTTTCTTTCAACAAAAATAAAAGACACCAAGAGCGTCGCTATTGCCGTCAGCCCGGTAGCACTTGATACGCGAACGGTCTTTATTCGGACCGAAGAGACTGTAGCCGGAAGCATGGTAAGTGCCATCATACGCAACGAATTCAATACCGATATAGCATTCCAGAACGGCGGCGGCATCAGGGGAGACAAAATAATTCCCACAGGTCCGATAACTGATCAGGACATCGACACCATGTTTCCCTTTGGCAATAAAATCACAGTCATGAAAGTTACCGGACAAACCCTGAAGCAAATCCTTGAACGTTCAGTGCATAAACTCCCCGCTCCTTCAGGTGCCTTTCTCCAGATTTCAGGCCTTAAATTCACCCTTGACCTGAATGGACAACCTCAAGAGCTGGAAATAAACGTTCAGGGTAAACCTGCAAAAATAAAAACCGCAGGGTCTCGAATTTCAAACATAAAGATTCAGGACAAATCAGGAGCCTATAAATCCCTGAACAATGACCGCAAATACTCCATCGCCACCAACTCCTATCTTGCTCGAGGCGGCGACGGCTACATCATGCTCAAAAATGTACCGGGAAAAGTTGAAACCTTTGTGAAGGTCAACGAAGTAATCAAATCCAGGATGCAAAAACAGGACAAACTCAACACAGAATACCCACCAGTCATATATAAACCGGACGGATCTCTATACAAAAAGTAATCCTTATTTGTATAAAACTAAAAATATCCTGAAATTCATCATGGTAGACGTGAAGCAGTAGCAGCAGAAATTACAAAGAATATCTCTACTCTTTGTGATTTAACACGTCCTGGAATTCGACTCCGTAGATGTGGAGCATTACCATCAAAAAAGACAATATCAGCGGGCCATACAAAATACCAAGTGGACCGAAGGCGTTGATGCCTCCAAGAATGGCTAAAAAGACGTAAATGGTTGAGACGCGTGAAGCTTCACGAACAATAATGGGCCGAAGCACGGTATCAATCCCGGTCACCAGCACACCACACCAAAGCAGTAGAAAGATTGCTAATTTCGTCTTTCCAACTATAAGCAGATAAGCCGTAGCCGGAACCCAGATTAACCCGGTACCCAATACTGGAATCAAGGAAGTAAACCCCATCATGGCTCCCCAAAAAAGAGCGGGGATACCGGATATTGCCAGACCGATCCCGCCGACAACTCCCTGCAATAAAGCAATAAAAAGGCTGCCGAAAAGAACCGATTTAGATACCTTCCTAAGACTTTCAATAATAAAGTCTTCCTGCTCAGACCTTAAAGGAGAAAGATACCTAACACGGTTGATGAAACGGTCCCCATCCTTGAGAAAAGAAAAAACAAGAAAATTCATGATCAGGAAATGAGCGACAAGGCTTGCCATATTGCCCGCAAGCCATGTTCCGGATGTAAGCATTGCTTGCCCGAAACTACGTGAAATTTCGAGAACTTTGGATTGAATGTCACTGGAGCTAATCTCAAGAAAAGGAAATTTATGCTCAATCCATTGCAGGTATGCATTATACTGTTGTGAATCAAAAAGTTTCGAAAAATCCGTAGTTCGCAGCCATTCATTTATGGCGGAAACTGAATCTACCCCCTGCCCGATCAAACCCAAAAAGAAAATCACAGCGGGAATAATAATGGCAAAAACAATAATGAGTACGGTCAGAAATGCCCCGACAGCAGGCCTTCCTCCAAGTCGACGGCATATCTTCCTATTCAAGGGATAAAAAATACCACTCAAAACAACTGAAATAACTATAGTATTTATGAAAGGCTTAATAACGGAATATCCCAGCGCAATGGCGGAGATAAGCAACAGGATAAGAAAAAAAGTATAGATAGCAGGAGATTTGATTATTTTTTCATCAGGGGGGGTCATGCGCAAGTCCTTAAATCTGATTAATTATGCTGAAGGATGCCCATACTCACAGATAAAAAAAACAAGCACAATTAAAATCAGGCTGATTTAAAAATATAATCGGACATTACTGCAAAAGTATTGTCCGCCTCCTTCTTCATGCATGAGACCAATCCTTCCACTGTAGCCATACTTCCGTGCTGGATAATTTTTTCAACCTCCTGTGCCAGAGAGGAAAGCTTGTGAGCTCCAACATCAAGAGACAGGCCATGCAAAAGAGCAATCTCGCACTTAAGAATTTCCAGATCACAGTCGGCAATTGCTTTATCAACCTTAGAAAAGTGCATGGGGACAAGTTTCAGAAAATGGCGATAGATTTCACGCACAAGCTGGCCATTACCGTCGAGTCTATTGATGGTTCCCTTCAAATCAAGATTGAGGGCGTTTTCAAAATTTGTATCCTGTTCAATCACTACCTGATCAACGCTATCTTCACCTTGCACAACTGACAACATAGCCTGCATCAAATCACAGGAGTTGAAAGGCTTGGACAAATATCCGTTCATCCCCACATCAAGACACCGCTCCCTATCCCCTTTCATGGCATGTGCAGTAAGGGCAAGAATAGGAATCTGCGGGTCAACTTCTTCAATATAACCTGTACGGATAAGACGCGTCGCTTCCAAACCGTCCATGACCGGCATCTGAATATCCATAATAACCAGATCAAAAGGCTTTCGGGCTAAAAGACTTATTGCTTCCCGTCCGTTCTCAACCATTTCAAGTTCACAGTTGGCATCTTCAAGAAAAGCAGACACAACCCTGCGGGTAATAATATTGTCATCAGCAAGCATAACCCGCTTGAACTGGTTAAAATTTATACATTCATTAACAGCTCCCTGAGCTTTCTCCTCCATGTCTCCATCGACAGACTTGAATACTGCGGTAAAATAAAAACTGCTACCCTGTGCAGGCTTTGTCTCCAGCCATATAGATCCTTGCAACATATTAATAAGATTATGGGTGATAGCCAGTCCCAGCCCGATACCGCCGTGCTTTCGGGTCATATAATCTTCAAGTTGGGTGAAACTTTCAAAAATTGAATCAGCCTTATTTCGAGAAATGCCTACTCCGGTATCAGAAACAATAAAAAGCAATCTTACGCAACCTGCGGGATACGGGTCTACATCACATTCGTCCGGCATAACTTCAATCGTAATGCCTCCTTTGTCCGTATACTTAATTGCATTGCTGACAATATTATTCAAAATCTGGGTCAACCGCCCTGAATCACCTTGCATTTCACCGGCAATATCGGGATGGAGGAAACACTCCATGGTCAAGCCTTTATTTTCGGCATTAGGAGTATGAGAATTTACGACCAATGACAGAATCTGACGGATATCAAAAACCCCTTCCCGCAATTCAAGAATACGCCGCTCGATCTTTGAGTAGTCCAGCATATCATTTAAAACCCGCAATAATGAGGAAGCAGACCCCTTGATCAATTCAACATATTCCTGCTGTTCAGAAGCAAGTCCACTTCCAAGCAGGATCTCACTCAATCCGAGAATTCCGTTCATGGGGGTACGCAATTCGTGGCTAATGGTAGCAAGAAAGGAACTTTTGGCTTCGTTTGCAGCTTCAGCATCAGCAACTGCCTGCCGATATTCCTGCTCCATGCCGTGCTTGAATAAGGCAATCTCAATGGATGAACGCAACTCACGCTCTTCAAAAGGTTTCAGCAGATAACCGAAAGGCCCGGAAAGTTTCGCCCTGCCAAGGGTTTTTTCATCAGAAAAGGCGGTTAGAAAAACAATAGGAATATCAAATTTTCTGATGATAGCATTAGCTGCTTCAATTCCATCCATTTCACCCTGAAGCTTGATATCCATGATAACCAAATCAGGTTGTGTGGCCTCAGCTTTATCAATTGCTTCTCTTCCGGCCCCGGCACTGCCTGCGATAATATACCCCAATCGCCTAAGTGTCGCCTGAATATCAAGATTGACTATCTTTTCATCATCAACAACAAGAATCCGCTTACCTGCCATCAACTCTACCCCGTTAATACTTATTTAAAACAAATCATAACATGTGATATAATAGATATTAACAGAATTGAAAACACATTCTATTTATTTTATCACTAAAAAAACCGGTCCTGAAATTTACAGAACCGGCTCCAATTAAGCATAATGCATTTTATTATTTTATAAAATCTGATCCAGAAACTGCTTAAGACGCGGATGATCGGCACTGCTGAAAAATTCCTCCGGGGGAGCACATGCTATAATCCTTCCATCTTCCATGAAAACAATCCTGTCGGCAACTTCACGGGCAAAGCCCATTTCATGGGTTACAACCACCATGGTCATGCCTTCACGGGCCAGATTTTTCATTACATCTAAAACTTCCCCGATCATTTCCGGGTCGAGCGCGGAAGTAGGTTCGTCAAAAAGCATGATCTTAGGATTCATCGCCAGAGCGCGAGCAATAGCCACCCTCTGTTGCTGCCCGCCCGAGAGCTTGGAAGGATACACATTGGCCTTTTCACGAATGCCTACTTTTTTAAGCAGATCAACGGCAATAGCCTTGGCTTCTTCCTTCTCCATTCCTTTAAGGCGGATCGGGGCCATGGTCAGATTTTCCAATACGGTCTTATGCGGAAAAAGATTAAAGGACTGAAAAACCATTCCCAGTTCCTGACGAATAGTATTAATGTCGTTATCCTTGTCATGCACATCAAGACCGTCAACAACAATTGACCCTTTGTTGATCTCTTCAAGGCGGTTGATGGAGCGCAGAAGCGTACTTTTACCGGACCCTGATGGTCCGATAATTACGACCTTTTCTCCCGGCTTGATATCAAGGGAAACGTCGCTGAGTGCAGCCAGATCACCGAAAAACTTATAGACATTTTTAATTTCAATGATGGGGTTAACGGTCATAATGGCTCAACCTCTCTTCCATGTGGCTTACCGCTCTTGAAAGAATCAAGGTGATAACCAGATAAACAAGTGCGATCAGAGTATATGTTTCAAAATACTGAAAACTTTCCGCTGCAAATTCACGTCCGCGCCTGAGAATATCTGCAACAGCAATGATAGACACTAGCGAGGAATCTTTAAGCAGGGCAATAAATTCGTTACCGACCGGAGGCAGTATAGTCCGCCATGCTTGCGGCAGAATAACCAGAAACATTGTTTCATTTTTGTTGAATCCCAATGACCTTGCAGCTTCAACCTGACCTTGGTCAATGGATTCAATACCGGCACGAAAAACTTCACCCATGTACGCACCGTAACAGACGCTCATAGCAATTATGGCGGAAAGCATATCCGGCACCTGAAGCACCCGGCCCATTGCATAATAAATGTAGAAAAGCTGTACGAGCAGCGGGATACCCCTGACAACTTCAACATAAGTAGAAGCAATCAGGTTAATGACTTTGTTGCTGGAAATTCTACCCAGCCCGGTAAAAAGGCCAATGAACAGAGCGCCGAAAATTGAACAGATGGTGACTTCAAAGGTTACAACAATTCCGTCAGGAATAAAGAGCAGAATATCCCTGTACGGGTCAGGCTTGGTGATCACCAAATAAGCGATAATCCCTACGGCTCCGATAAAGGAAACCCACCAAGCATTCAACAGCCCTTTATCACTGCTATCGGGAATGCTGGCCCCGTCCGTAACCTCAATCTTAACTTGTTTTTCTTTCATAATATATTTTACCCGGGCTGCATGAAAATGCCGGGACCGGCTCAGTTACGTCCGATCCCGGCCATTTGTTATCAACTCAAGCCTGCGGTCTGCGCAATTAATTGCTGCCGAACCACTTGGCTTTGATTATATCGTAGGTACCGTCAGCCCGTACAGCTGAAAGACCTTTGTTGATCATATCAAGGATTTCAGAATTACCTTTCTTTACAGCAACACCGAGATATTCAGCTTTGTCACTCTTTACAACAAAGGCAATTTTAAGCTTCTTGGAGTAATCTTCCTGCTGCAAAGCAAAGTCTGCTGCAATGGGATCGTCACAGACAACTGCGGCGAGGCGTCCATTGTAAAGGTCTTCCATTGCAAGTCCAATTTCGTCATAGGACTTGGGAGTTACGCCTTCAACGGATTTAATAGCAAAGTAACCGGTGGTACCGATCTGAGCACCAACTTTTTTGCCTTTGAAATCAGCAAGAGTCTTCGCAGCGGAATCCTTGGCGGTAACAACAGACTGCTGAACTTCAAAATAGGGAGCGGAGAAATTCATTACTTTTTTGCGCTTTTCGTTAATTGTAACGGAAGAGCAAATAGCATCATATTTGCCAGCTGCAAGACCTGCGAAAATACCGTCCCAAGCAACGTTCTTGATCTTCACTTCATAACCTGCCGCCTTGGCACAGGCTTTCATGAGATCAACAGAAAAACCTACAATCTGCTTATCTTTATTGACAAACTCCATGGGGGGCCATGTACAGTCTGATGCAATGTTAATCACCTTTTTTCCGGCAAGAGCAGGTGTTGCGGCAAGAATAGTCAACAACAGGGCAACTATAATCCTCTTCATAAATATTCCTCCAATAAGTTAAAATACCCTTAAAATCACATGCATGAAAATTATACAAAAAAGTAACCGTGTCAATAACGGTTTCCATGGACAATATTGTTTTCTTTGAATTATAATGCATGTAAAAAAATGTTTTCTTGAACTTTATTCAAAAAAAAGTTAATTTTCCAGATTCTTTTTTTCAAAAAGGGGCATTACGAATGAAAAACAAAGTCAAACAAGAAAGGCAGGAAGCTGTAGAAGTTATCTGCCCCAAATGCCGTGACACACGTATTGTCTACTTCCCCAAGGAATCAATGCCGACCTGCCCTATTTGCAAGGTTGAAATGATTGTTAAGGAAGTACTGACAGAAGGCAAATACGGTTGATCGGCCCTTTGCTCACAGGTATTTTGACTTAAATGCAGACAAGGATTTTAAAGGAGAAAGCTATGAAAAGAATTTGCATGATGCTGATCATGGTGCTGGCTCTGTGCTTTGCAGCCACCGCCAACGCAGCCGACATTGATCTGGCCAAGAAATCAACTCTCAACTCCATTCTAAAGAAAGGTGAACTCCGCTGCGGTATCGCCTCCGGTTACATTCCTTTTCAGATGACTGACAATAAAGGCCGTATCGTCGGTTTTGAAATCGACCTTGCCCGCGAAATGGCTAAAGCCATGGGTGTAAAATTTGTTCCGGTCAACATGGAATTCGACGGCATCATCCCCGCCCTCCTTACTGACAAAATTGACATCATCACTGCCGGTATGACTGTCAACCAGGAACGTAACCTCCAGATTAACTTTGCAGAACCTTTCATGGTTGTTGGCCAGACTGCTCTGGTAAACAAAAAGCTTGAAGGCAAAATCAAATCCTATAAAGACCTGAACAAACCTGAATACACCATCGTTTCCAAGCTTGGAACCACTGGTGAACAGGCTGCAAAACGTATGCTGCCCAAGGCAAAGTACAAATCTTTCGACCTTGAAACCGACGCTGCTCTTGAAGTTCTCAACGGCAAAGCTGACGCAATGATCTATGACCTGCCCTTTAACGCTATCTTCATGGCGGAACAGGGTAAAGACAAGCTCATCTTCCTTGAAAAGCCCTTTACTTTTGAACCTCTGGGCTGGGGTGTTCGCAAAGGTGATCCCGATTTCCTGAACTTCCTCACCAACTTCCTGCACCAGATCAAAAACGACGGTCGCTACGACAAACTTTACCACAAGTGGTTTGAAAGCACCGCATGGCGTAAAAACGTCCAATAGTATATTAATATCAACAGGAGCGGCTCATACGGCCGCTCCTGATTCAGATTGTTGAAACATGATCGGTCACATGCGCCATTTGACCGGCCTTTTCTCAACAATCTGATTTTTTAATTTTGTAAGTATATAATTTTTAAACATCGGCTTGATTTATTATGAGTGGAACATCAATGAGAGCTCCCGGCAAAGGCCGGAACTACGAAATTTTCTGGAAGACAGTTTTCTATATCGGTCTGTTTGCTACAATCTCCGGCCTTTACTGGGCTACGCAGCAGGTTGATTATGTCTGGAGGTGGGAGCGAATTCCCAATTATTTCTATTACGAAGATGAAGTACATATCACTTCAAACATTGAAGGCAGCGTCACCTCGATAAAACAGCAGGGTAATGATGCTATCGTCATAGTTAGAGGGGAAGATAACGAATCTGAACGATTCGAAGTCCCTGCTTCCGATCTGCAAGTCTACGAAGATGATTCCATTTTTGTAGGTGATACCATCGGTATTGAAAAAGAATGGAAGACAGGGGTCATTCTTGAAGGTTTACTTGTAACCCTTAAGGTCAGTGCTATCGCCATCGTCTTCGGTATCCTGCTTGGCCTTTTCACCGGTCTGGCGAGGATTTCACAAAACCCGGCCCTACGGCTTTCCGCAATAACTTATATTGAGCTTATCCGCGGAACTCCACTGCTGGTCCAGATATTCATCTGGTATTTTGTGCTGGGAACTTTGATTAACAACATGCTTGCAAGGTACGACATTTCTCAGATACCGCCGCTGTGGTTCGGTATAGCCTCTTTGGCTATTTTTGCCGGAGCCTATGTGGCTGAAATTGTACGTGCAGGTATTCAGTCAGTTCACCGCGGCCAGATGGAAGCAGCCCGGTCACTGGGCATGTCAAAATATCACGCTATGAAAAATATCATCCTGCCACAGGCTTTCAGAAGAATTCTGCCTCCGCTGGCCGGACAGTTCATCAGCATGATCAAAGACTCCTCACTGCTTGGAGTCATCGCCATCAGAGAATTAACCAAAGGAACAAGAGAAGCGGTTTCCACAAGCCTCCAGCCCTTTGAATTCTGGTTCCTCTGTGCGCTGCTTTACCTCTTGCTGACTTTTGCTTTCTCCATGTTTGTTCAGTATCTTGAGAAAAGAATGGTGCAGAGATAATGATTGAAGTAAAAAATATATACAAAACATTTTACGTTCCCCATGAAGTTCAAGCCCTTTCCAATGTCTCCCATACGGTGAACAAAGGACAGGTTGTAGTAGTTATCGGCCCTTCCGGTTCCGGTAAATCAACTTTCTTGCGCTGCTTGAACAGACTTGAATACGCAGATTCCGGTCACATCTTCATTGACGGAGTTGATATCCTCTCTCCAAAAACGAATATTAACAAAATTCGTGAAGAAGTAGGCATGGTTTTTCAGTCTTTCAACCTCTTTCCGCACAAAACCGTACTGGAAAATCTGACCATAGCACAGACCGTAGTCCGCAAAAGATCTAAGAAGGAATCCGGGGAAATTGCCATGGAATTGCTGAAAAAAGTAGGCATCCATGACAAAGCCGGAGTCTTTCCCGCCCAGCTTTCCGGAGGACAGCAGCAGCGAGTCGCAATCGCCCGCTCACTGGCCATGGAACCCAAGGTTCTGCTCTTTGACGAACCAACTTCCGCTCTTGACCCGGAAATGGTCGGTGAAGTTCTGGACGTAATGAAGACAGTTGCCAAAGAAGGGATGACCATGGTCGTGGTAACCCATGAAATGGGTTTTGCACGTGAAGTAGCTGACGAAGTAATCTTCATGGATCAAGGCATGCTCATTGAAAAAGGAGATCCGGAACACTTCTTCACCAAACCGGAATCAGACAGGACCAGAGCTTTCCTCAGCCAGATCCTGTAATTCTTTTACAGCTCAAAATAAAAGAGGCCGTTTCCATACTGGAAACGGCCTCTTTTATTAGAAATATTGGATGTTAATCATCCGCATCCTTCTTATCGCGGACATTCTTCATGGTCAGCCCGGCAACGCACCCGACCAGCATTCCCAGCAGCAATGCCCGCTGGATATCCATGAAAAACCATCCCGCAATGGCTCCCACTGATCCACCAACCAGAATCCCCCGGGCCATGCATTCCAGCAGTCTCTCGAAATTTTTATCTTCCTTTAATTCACTCATATTACACCTTCTTATCCTGAATTAACGCATCAATCTGATCCGCCTGTTCTTCGGAAAGGGATAAAAACTTCAACCCGATACCGGGCATCTGTGACTTTACGCCCCATGGGACAACCCAGAGAACTTCCGACTTAATGGGGGTTTTTTCAGCAAGCTCCATAAAAGCCAGCCAGAGATGATCCCCCTTTTTCCACCTTGAAACAGAATACAGAAAACAACCTTCTGCTGAAAAATTAAGGGCAACGCTCTTTTCCAGATGACTTTTAGGAGAATTGATATCCCTGTTCAACAGAACATTCAAAACCTTGTTCGCCCTTTTGGTGCCACGTAACGATCTTGCTGTAAAGTTCAAGCAACTTCCCTTAAAAAAAGAATCAAGGGAGTTGCCATGACCAGAAAATTTACCCGTCGGTATACAACGGATGCCCTCAGAAGCCTTATAGCTTAATCGCATAACCGGAAAATTATCGCTCAAAAGATTTGCTTCGGCTTTATCCGTAGCTGTTGAGCGGAGTAGAGTTGGAATATCGATTAAAAAACCGTTATATTTAATCTTATTGTGATTGAGGGAAATCTCATGAAGAGACTCGGCGACATCGCAGTCAAGATCATAATCCTTCATAGCCTGAAGATATACACCCCGGTTATCGCCAGGGGCTGCAACGAGCAAAATTCTCAATCTATCCACCCTTAATCAACCTCCATAAAAAAATATCCACTTGGCTAACAGTCGTTATCAATATATAATCACAAAATCAAAAATCACACCGTTATAAAGCTTTTCAACCTATAATATAGCTTAAGCCGGAAACACTAACAACCAATGTGCCAAATTATTATCAGGCAAATTTGCAGCTTCTCAAAATAACTAAAGCCTAAATTGGATATTGCCATGGATGAAATCCTCAGAATATTAACGATTGATGATGACGAAAGCGTGCGCCTTTCCATTGCACACTATCTTGAAGACAGCGGCTACGAAGTATTGCAGGCCGTCAATGGTCACGAAGGACTTAAAATTTTCCGGAAACAGAAACCCGATGTCGTCTTGCTCGACCTCAGAATGCCTGAAATGGACGGCTTGTCTGTACTCAAGAAACTTGGACAGGAAGCCCCGCAGACCCCGGTGATCGTAGTTTCCGGGACAGGATCTTTCGAGGATGTAATTGCAACGGTCAGGCTCGGGTCATGGGACTACATTCCAAAACCCATCACCGACCTTAACGATCTGGAAAATGCCATTCTCCGTACCCGGCAAAGGGCACGGCTTTTGGTTGAAAATGAACGGTACAAAGAAGAACTGGAATGCAAAATCCGTGAAAGGACTGAAGAACTGCAATTAATAAACAAGGTCCTTTCTGAAGAAATTACAGCCCGCAAAAAAACAGAAGCACTGGTCAGGGCTTCTCTGGCTGAAAAAGAAGTCATGCTCAAAGAAATTCACCATCGGGTCAAAAACAACCTGCAAGTGATTTCAAGTCTGCTCAGCCTGCAAAGTGGCTACACTGATGATGCTGAGGCACACAACCTGCTGCGCGAATGCCAACATAGAGTTCGCTCCATGTCCATGCTGCACGAAAAGCTTTACCGCTCAGAAGATCTTTCACGCATTGATATGAACGAATATGCTCTGACCCTGATCAGCTTCCTGCTCAGATCTTATTCCGTAGACGGAAAGGTCAAACCTACATACAATATTAATGACATACACATGGGTATTGATTCTGCCATTCCTTGTGGATTAATCATTAATGAACTCGTCTCAAACGCCCTGACCCATGCGTACGAAATGAACACCGGCGGGGAACTGGAAGTTTCCATGCATAGAAAGAACGACCACATTGAGCTGGAAGTGTCAGATAACGGAATAGGATTACCCGAAAATTTCTCCATAAGCGGCTCAAGAACACTTGGTATGACCCTGGTAGAAACACTTGCTCAGCAATTAAATGGAAAAGTAAATTTTTTCAATGATGACGGAGCAACATTCCAAATCAGTTTTCCCGGCTAAACTCAGACTTGATTGAAATTAAAAGGCGGTGTAGTTTGCACCCGTGATCCTTGCAATAGAACCACATAAGAAGGAAAAAAAATGGAACTCAGCTTTAAACAAATAGATGAAATCACCGTCGTAAAAATTGAATCCTCTGAACTGAACCATGCCGTAAGCCATGATTTTCAGCGCCAGATCAGCCCGATTTTCGAAGAAAAGCAGTTCAACATAGCACTTGATATGAACAGCGTTGACTTTATGGACAGCATGGGCATCGGCACTTTGATTACCCTGCGCAACAAGCTGATGAAGGAAAAAGGCAACATTGCTATGTTCAACATCAGTGACCGGGTCAAAAAAATTATCGACATCGCCGCTCTGCACAAAGTTTTCGAACTCTACGGAACTGAAGAAGATGCAGTGAACGGCTTAAAAGAAAAAATGCTGGCCTAATTGAACTTGATATATAAGCCGGGCAGACTGAAGGGTCTGCCCGGTTTTCTTTTTTCATCCTCCATCCACCACAATTATGTCCCTCAAAGAAAATCTACTCCACCCTGCTCTTGATACAATAAAAGATGCCACTCGCATTAGTCTTGATCTATTCAAAATCATGATTCCGGTGGTTATTGCCGTTAAAATTCTTCAGGAATTAAATCTGGTCGGCTATCTGGCCGCTCCTCTTGCCCCGATCATGAAACTGGTCGGGCTTCCCGGTGAAATGGGTCTTGTATGGGCCACCGCACTCATCAACAACATATACAGCGGACTAATCGTCTTTTTGAGTCTTGCTCAAGACCAACCCCTCACAGCAGCGCAGGCAACCGTACTGGGCACAATGATTCTTGTGGCTCACTCCATGCCTGTAGAATTGCGGGTAGTTCAAAGTTCCGGCCCCAAACTCGGATTCCAGTTGGTGATCAGAATGGCAGCGGCTTTCCTGATGGGCTTGGTACTGAACTTGATCTACCAGAACTTTGACATGCTTCAGGGGCCGGCCAACATCCTGCTCACCCCGGACAACTCCGCCATTGAGAAAACAATTTTACAATGGGCCTTGGGAGAAATCCGCAACCTGATTTCTATCTTCGGTATAATTTTATGTCTGCTGGCGGTCATGCGCATCCTGACCAAAATCAGGGTCATTGCAGCTATAGATTTCCTGCTCCGTCCTTTTTTGACCATGATGGGAATCGGCACCAAGGCTTCTGCCTTGACCGTAGTAGGCTTGACCATGGGCCTTTCCTACGGCGGCGGCATGATCATCCATGAAACAAAATCAGGACGTATCGATAAAAAAGACGTTTTTTATTCCCTGACCCTGATGAGCATCTGCCACAGCCTGATCGAAGACACCCTGCTGCTTATGATGATCGGGGGGCATGTTTCCGGCCTGTTCTGGGGTCGGCTGATTATGTCCTGTATGATTGTAGCGGCACTGGTTCAGATTACCAAATTTATCCCGGAAAGCTTTTCCGACAAATATTTATGGGGACTCCCCAAACAATCTTAAACACAAGGAATGGATATGATAGTTACTACCGTGAACACAGAGAATGCGCCCGCGGCAATCGGACCATACTCACAGGCTACCATCTACAACTCACAAGCCTTTGTCAGTGGACAGCTTGGCCTTGTCCCGAACACAGGGGAATTCGTTTCCGAGGATGTGCAGGACCAGACAAGGCAGGCTCTTGAAAACCTGAAAGCCATTATTGATGCCTGTGGTAGTGCCATGACCAAAGTCATCAGTGTTGACGTTTTTCTGACCGACATGAACGACTTCGCCAAGGTCAACGAAGTCTACTCCGAATTCTTCACCAATCACAAACCAGCACGGGCCGCCATCGAAGTAAGTGCACTGCCCAAAGGCGGACTCGTGGAAATTAAATGCATCGCTGCCATCTAATTGATTGATGCGCTATCGCCGCTTCGATTGGCATATCTTACTTGAAATTTTAAAAGGGGTCCTAGCGACCCCTTTTTGCTGCCAATTATCCGTCCATTTTCCGACACAGCCTCACCAACCTAAATTTATATCTCTCCTTGACCAGCAAAAAAGACATGCGAATCAAAGCAGTTACTCTCTACCGACAACAACTGGCATGTATTCTGCTTATAAACAACTAAGACGGACAAAAAGAACAGACTAAACAAACACAAAAATAAATTTAAAAATAAGAGTCGTTCTTCATCCATCTTTAAAAAATGTTCTGGACTGATAGGCGAGTGCAGGAAACGGTAGAAACGAACAGCTTAGAAAAAATTTATACAAAAGCGATTCTGCCTCCCTCCCGCGATTGATCCGGACATTTTTTTATGCCAAAATTTTAATCCCGAATCAGGGATTGCCCTATCTACTTTCACCTGCTATCGATTCCACCCATGAAGCAGGAAAAATTCACTAATCCTTTTAGTATCGTTCTCTTTGAACCGGAAATTCCTCCCAATACCGGAAACATTGCACGGCTCTGCGCCGGCACCGACACCCCGCTGCACCTTATCGAGCCGCTGGGCTTTTCTATTTCCGACAAGCACCTCAAGCGTGCGGGACTTGATTACTGGCCCAAGGTAAAGCTTTCAGTGTGGAAAAACTGGCAGGATTACAAAGAAAACGCAAAACCCCAGCGACTGGTTACCACCAGTGCCAAACGGGGCACCCATCTTTTCAATTTCAAATTTCTACCCGGAGACCATCTTGTGCTCGGCCCGGAAACACGGGGCTTGCCCGAGTGGATGTTTGATGAATTCGAGTACGCCGTAAAGATTCCCACTACGGACAATGTGCGCAGCCTGAACCTTTCTACCTCGGCAGGGATAATTCTCTATCAGGCATTGTCCTGTCTGGACGCAGAGGTTTCCTTCAAATAATTTTTATTCAGGCACACTTCGATTTGTGCATATCAATTTACCTACTGCACTTTCTTGCATAACGCTGCGGCAACAGTTATGTTCGCCTTTGAATTTTAATCTTTAGTGGAGAATCTATGCGACTTCTTATTACCGGCGGATGCGGTTTCATCGGAACCAACTTTATCTATCTGATGAAGGAAAGACATCCTGACTGGAAACTGTTCAACCTCGATAAACTGACCTATGCCGGGAACCGCAAAAACCTGCTTGAACTGGAGCAGGACGAAAATTCCGGCTACACATTCATTCAAGGTGACATCTGCGATAAGGAATTCGTCACCTCCGTACTGCACGATTACAAGATCGATGCAGTGGTCAACTTTGCGGCTGAATCTCATGTGGACCGCTCCATCAATGACCCAGCGCCCTTTCTGACCACCAACACCCTCGGCGCACAAAACATAATGGAATGCGCCCGCAGTGCCGGAATCGAGAAATTCGTCCACGTCTCCACTGACGAAGTATACGGCACTCTCGGACCAAACGATCCGGCCTTCAGCGAAGAAAATCCCCTTGAGCCAAACAGCCCCTACTCCGCCTCCAAGGCCGGTGCGGATCTCATGGCCCGGGCTTACTTCGAGACCTACAAATTTCCCGTATCCATCACTCGCTGCTCCAACAACTACGGTCCCTACCAGTTCCCGGAAAAACTCATCCCGCTCATGTTTATCAAGGCAACTGCGAGTGAAAGCCTTCCCATTTATGGTGACGGCTCCAATATCAGGGACTGGATTTACGTTGACGACCATTGCACCGGAGTGGAACTGACCCTGCTCAAAGGGCAGCCCGGCAAGGCATACAATTTCGGCGGTGCTGCTGAAAAAACCAATCTTGAGCTGGTCAGGGAACTGCTGACAATTCTCGGAAAAGATGAGTCACTCATAACTTATGTCAAAGACAGGCCCGGCCATGACATGCGATATGCCATGGACTATTCACTGGCTGAAAAAGAGCTTGGCTTTACTCCGGCAGTGACTTTTGATGAAGGAATCCGCAAAACCATCGAATGGTACCAGAGCAACGGACAATGGCTTGAAGATGTTCGTAGCGGTGCTTATCGCGAATTCATGGACCAATGGTACGGGGAACGCAAATGATAGATTTAGCAGGTAAAAAGGCAGTAATTCTCGGCGGACGCACCGGACTTCTCGGACAAAGTCTTGCAGAAAAAATGCAGGCACAGGAAATCGTAACCATACCCTTGTCCCGCTCCGACTTTGACCCCATGAACGAGGAATCTCTGACAGCACTGCTGGAAAGGGAAGAACCGGATTTCATATTTAATACCGTGGCCTATACCATGGTTGACCTTGCCGAAGATGAAGAAAACAACGCCCACCTGCTGAACACCACCCTGCCCGCCACCTTGGGCAGGCTTTGCAAGCAATTCAATGTCAAACTGATCCACTTCAGCACTGACTTTGTCTTTGACGGCAAAAAGGATTCTCCCTACACGGAAGAAGACCGGACCAATCCCCAATCCGTCTACGGCGAAACCAAGCTGGCCGGAGAAGAACGGCTCAGAGATCTTGATTACGAAGAGATCCTGATCATCCGCACAGCCTGGCTGTTCGGCCCTCACAAAACCAACTTCGTGCACAAAATCCTGAACTTTGCCAAAGAACGGGAAAACCTGACCGTTGTTCATGATCAAGCCGGGTCGCCCACGTACACGCCAGATCTTGCTGAATACACAATTGAGCTGCTCAAAAATGAAGCCAAAGGAATTTTCAATGTAGTCAACTCCGGCAAAGCAAGCTGGTGTGAACTGGCCACCGAAGCCATTAACAGCTGCGCCATCAACTGCCGAGTCGACCCGGTCCCAACTTCCGCCTACCCCACTAAGGCCACGAGGCCTCCCTACTCTGTGCTGGATACCTCCAAATTCAGTGAGGTGACCGGCAAAACTCCACGCCCGTGGGTACAGGCTCTCAGGGACTATGTGTACAACGACCTGAAAGACCATCAGGAAGATTAATCTTCCCGCCAAAGGAAAAATGAAAAAAATATCCCCTCAACTGCTGCGGGATTCCATTCAATGCGCCATGACTCTATTCTGCATCTGGGTGGGACACCGCTTTTATCTTTTCTACCAATGGATGATCGGCAATTCCGACATTGCAGTGAGCAAGCCCGGTGCGGTGGAAGGGTTCCTGCCCATCAGCTCCCTGCTTTCCCTGAAACAGCTTTTCAGCAAAGGTGTCTTTGATGAAGTGCATCCCGCGGGGCTGACTATCTTTATTGCGGTCATGGTCATGAGCCTGATCGTGCGCAAAGGATTTTGCGGTTACCTCTGTCCGGTTGGGTTTATTCACAATCTGCTGAACAGAATCGGACAAAAATTTTGCAAAATTATTACTATCAAAGGCAAAATAGAATTCGGGATGCTGATTCCCAAATACATTGCTCTGGCCTTTTTCCTGATTACTGTTTTCTTCAAAATGAGCGGACGTGAAGTGGATGCCTTCATCCATTCCCCGTACAACTTCACTGCCGAAGCCAAAATGATGCTTTTCTTCACCGACATGAGCACCACTGCGGCCTTGATTGTCGGGGCAATATTGGTATTGGGAGTTTTTATCCCCTACTTCTGGTGCCGTTTCCTCTGTCCTTACGGCGCACTGCTAGGCATACTCGCCAAGATTTCCCCGGTTGCCATCAAGCGTGACGAAGACAAATGCATCAGCTGCGGAAAATGCAATACGGCCTGCCCCGGAGGAATTGAAGTGGACCTGAAGCAGACCATCAACTCCCCAGAATGTGTGGGCTGTACCCAGTGCATCAACGCTTGTCCGGTGGATGGCTGTCTGAATGTCACCGACCGTTTAAGCCGGGTTAAACTACCATGGTATATCATCGCTGCCGGATCACTGCTGATTCTGCTGGTCTACTATGCAGCTGCAAAATTCACCAACCATTGGGACTCTCCCTATCCGCTGGAAATGCTGCGCAAATATTACATGATGATGTAAAAAATTAATTGCAAACACAAAATTAAAACGGCACCTCCCGACTATCTAAGTCGAGGGGTGCCGTTTTTTTGTAGCAGTGGTAAATTTACATAAATCAGTTTATCATTATACCCAAATCCGCACTCGCACCCTATTCAAGGAAGCAACTATGAACCGCAAGACCGTTTTCAAATTGCTTTTTGCAGCCCTATTTCTACTATTTCTATATTGGGTATCAACATATTTCATAGCCTACACAGATGATGCATATCTGGAAACGGACATTATCCGCATGGCTCCGCGAGTGAAAGGACATGTACTTTCGGTTGAAATTAAAGACAACCAGCTGGTTGCAAAAGACGAACTTCTGGCAGTCATCGACCCTACCCCTTTTCAAATCAATTTTAAAAGCTCAAAAGCAAGACTGAATCAAGCCACTTCAAAACTTGAGATGCAGAACAAAAACCTTGAAGCAGCAGAAGCCCTGTTCAAAGAAAGTCAGGCATCTCTAACCCTTGCCGCAACAACTGAACAAAGATTTCGCAAACTTATAAAATCCAAGACCGTATCAAGGCAGGCTTATGATGAAAAACTCGAAGCTTACCGCAAGGCATTGGACAGACACAAAGAATCCGGGGCAGAAGTAGCCGAAGCAAGGGCCGCTGTTCTCGCACAGACACACGACACACACCATGCTCAGGCCCAGCTGGATATGGCTGAATATGAAATGGAGCACACCAGACTCTATGCCCCGGTAAATGGATTTATCACCGCCCTGAACATCAAACCCGGTGATTACGCTAAAATCGGCCAGCCCATAATGGCTGTGGTTTCAGATGAAGATTGGCGGGTCATAGCAAATTATCGCGAGCAGCTGGTCCGGCACATAAAACCGGGACAACATGTGACCGTGCATCTCGATAATTACCCATGGCAGCTTTTTGATGGTGAGGTGCAAGGAATCGCCCGCGGGGTTTCGCGCAGTCCGGCCTCTAAGAAACTGCTCCCCTATGTGGAACCGAAAACAAACTGGATCAGGCTTTCCCGTCGCTTTCCGGTGCGTATCCACATTAAAAGACCGGAAAGAATTCGCCTGCTGAGCGGTTCCGATGCCCGTACAATAGTCGTCTACTGAGGACCTTAAAATGCATGCCGCAATTGTCTTCCGCGATTTCAAGCAGGGGCTTGCCAAAGAGTTTAGCCGATTTGATGCAAATCAGGCCCGTTGCGCTCTCGGGGCGGCCATGGCAGCTCTCTGCGCAGTGCTTATCGCCAATTGGCTGAATTTGGAAAAGCCATACTGGTCCGGGATATCAGCACTGGTTGTTTCCCGCTCAAGCTATGATGCATCTCTCATCAAAGGCACTCTGCGCATAATCGGAACAATATTTGGGTGCCTAATCGCTCTAATTCTACTAGGGACGTTTATCGACAACGTCTTTGCTATTCTATGCCTTATTTTTTTTGCATCTGTAGCCACTGTGATGGTCTCAGCCCTACGAGGAAGGGACAGCTATGCCTGGTCCATGGCTGGCTTCATGATTGTTCTACTCTCCATTGCCGGGCTGGTCGTACCGCACTCAATATTCAATTTCGCTTTTTACCGCACCTTTGAAATCAGCCTTGGAACAATCATGGCCATCATCATGAGTGCGATTTTCAATCCTTCCCCACCGGAAACAGACAAAACCCCACAATCATCAACAAAATCGTTAGCATCAACCGAGTCCAACAAAATGACAGCGAAACAGGAATCTGAACTGGTCAAACAGGCTATCAGTCTGGCTCTTGCCATGGTTTCAGTTCCCCTGATCTGGAAATGGCTAGATCTGCCGGGAATCCTACAAATCGGGGTAACCTCATTAATTCTGCTTCAGCCAACCCCGGTAGAAACGTGGCGCAAAGGAATTCTACGACTGCTGGGATGTGTGACCGGAGGAAGCATAGGCCTGTTCCTGCTCGGAAGCACGGCGGGGTACTACCTCATCACTTGGGGAATTAGCTATGGGGTGCTTATCTTTATTTTTTCCTACATTGATCATGGTGACCCGCGCTGCTCTTACATGGGACTGCAAGCAGGCATAGCCCTGACTCTAACCCTTGTGCAGGGACTTGGTCCGGGCACAGAGCTTCAACCGCCTATTACACGGTTATGCGGCATCCTTGCCGGACTGATTCTCTGGAATATAATTCATGCACTCTTTGAAAATAATAATCCCGATCCCATAGATGAAGCCAAAAATTAAGCCCGGTCGAGAAATTCTCAACCGGGCTTAACCCCCAAAGCAAATATACTATGCGCCCCTTTCAATTCTGAAACGAAGAATTATATTATAAATAGATACTAATTCCATTTCAAAAGATGGAGGAACATATGTCAGTTAAAACTATTTTGTGGCCGACGGACCTGTCGCGCTACTCACGTGAATCAATAGATGAGGTGGTTTCCCTATCTACCCTCTACAACGCCAAGGTTGTTGTACTCTACTCTACAATTGACCTCTGCTCTTATTTCCCCGCCTACGGAAACTATCCAGACCAAGACAGACTCAACGACTTCCGGGATTGGGAAGTTGAAAAGGCCAGAAAATCCCTCAACAAACTTTGTGAAGAAGAACTGCGAAGCTGCCCGCTGATTGAAATCCGACTCACTCTTGGAGATCCAGTAAAAAATATCATTGAACATGCAAAAAAGGAAAACGCCGACCTAATTGTCATTTCCAGTCACGGTCTGGGGAGTGAAAAGAAAAACTCCGCTCCTGACGCCATCGGAAGTGTAACAGATCAGGTTATCAAGCAATCCCCGGTTTCAGTACACGTTATCAAAAACAGATAAAAAATTAAGCCCGGCTGAGAAATTCTCAACCGGGCTTAACTCATTTTATTTTAAGCAGCTTTAGACTTTAGCAGCCTGAAGTTCTTCAACTGTGTATTCCCAGACAGTGTCATGGGGTGCAAGCTTTTCTTCGCTGAAGAAACGGGGCAGCTGGTCGTCACTCTTGGTGAAGCCGGCCTTGCGGTTGAAATCAAGTTCATCCTTAAGAGTGTTCACGCCGAGAGCGATAAAGTCTTCAACGGTGAATTCGATACCGTGAGTTGCGGCAACGAGATCGCATATGCACTGAACTGCATCTTCGGTATCCAGAACTGCGAAGGCTACGAACAGGCAGAGGCCGAGACCATCAATGGTTGCGGTAGCAATCTGAAGGTTCTTGGAAAGTTCGATCTGTCCTTCCTTAGAAAGAGGATCAACATCACCACCAACCTTGAGGATGTTAGTAGCTACTGCGTAACCGGCAGTGTGGTCACCGCCCATGGGGGTTGTTGCGTAGGTAACGCCGACACCCTTTACGGAGCGGGGATCGTATGCGGGCAGACCCTGTCCCTTAACAGTGGGGATGCGGTCAACGCCGAAAGCCTGACCTGCGAAGTCTGCGCCGTTACCGATGATACGGCCCATGGCATCGGAAGAACCGATTTTCTTGAGCAGCTCGATACCGGCCTTGCTGTCACCCCAGTTCAGGACGCCGCCGTCCATTGCAACTGCCATGGTACAACCCATTTCAATGGTATCGATACCTTTTTCGTCACAAATACGGTCCATGGTGGCGATATCGTCAATATCTTTGATCAGGCAGTTAGCGCCGAATCCCCAAACGGTTTCGTACTCAAAACCAGAGGTCAGGTAGTTGCCGTTTTTATCGTTGTAACGCTGGGAGCACTGAATAACACAACCGGTATGGCAACCTTCTTTGGTTTTACCACCGCGTGATTCAATAACTTCAGCAATCTTTTCACCGGAGATTTCTGCAACATCGTCAAAACGACCGTAACGGAAGTTTTTGGTAGGCAGTGCGCCAGCTTCGTTAATGATGTTAACGAGGATAGCAGTACCGAATGCAGGCAGACCTTCACTGGTTACGGGGTGGCCCATGAGAATTTCGAGCCAACGTTTACGCGCAACCTTGAAAGCTTCTTCATTAACAGGCTTAATGCGGCCCTTTGCTTCAGGATCAAGAACAACAGCCTTGACCTTTTTGGAACCCATAACAGCACCCATGCCGCCACGACCTGCAGAACGAGCAGGATTCAGGTGCGGATCGGAAAACTGGATGGTGGAAGCAGCAAGACACTGTTCACCAGCAGGTCCTGCCAGAGCGGTAACAGCCTTGTCGCCGTAAGTTTCTTTGAGTTTTTCGTGTGCAGGATAGTTATCCATGCCTACGATGGGAGTAGCATCCTTGAACTCTACACGGTCTGCGTAAATTTCAACGATGGAAAAAGGAGCGTCCATTTCAGGCTTATCTTCAAAAACAATAGCCAGAATATCGAGACGGGGCAGAACCTGTGCGAACTGGCCGCCGGAGTTACTTTCTTTGATACCACCAGTCAGGGGAGACTTAGCACCACAGGAAAGTCTACCGGAGTTTGCTGCACCGGAACCGGCAAGGATACCGGCAGCCCATACGAGCTTGTTTTCTGCGGAAAGAGCATGACAATCACCGGGAACTTCGCTGTTTACGAGTTTTGAAGTCAGAGCGCGTCCGCCGAGACCTGCGTAATCACCGAGTTCTTCAAAGTTGAACTCTTTGGTACGGGTGTTGATTCTAAGGATTCTGGGCATGATAACCACCTATAAATTTTGAAAAATTAGTAAAAACAACCTTCGTTCTTAAAAAAATCTTTTCCGTTAATAAGTGAGGCAATTATATACTTGTACACACGCTTGTCAAAGATTTTAAATTATATCCGGGCAAGCACATAAATTTCTATTATATCTTTTTTGACATATTTATGTTTTTCGTTGCACAAACACACCCACAACTTCAAACGCTGCATTAAATCCAAAGAGCAACAGCACCAATTATACAATAAAAATCACTCATAAAAACAATACTGCATAACTAGAATGCACAAATTTTAAAAATTGCATTTTTTTACAAACATTGACTAGAAAGGTATCTTAAGAATAATTTGAAATAATAAAAATCACTTATCTGCCCGGCCCTCCAGCCGTGAAAGGACAAAACATGACTCTTGAATCCAAAATTCGAGCGGCCATCGATGAACCGGAAAACATTGAACAAATATACAGAGATAACCCAAAGGACTTTCGAGATAAATATCGGGATGCTTTTATCGGACTAGAGGATTCACTTTTATTCCGGGCATGGCAGGCAAGATTGAATTTCTCCCCTGCAAAGACTCAAGCCCTTTCCTCAACCGACCTTCTAATTATGCTTTTGCTCTGCTTTGCGTCTGGGACTTTGCTGAAAATACCGGACTGGGCCGACCTTGATAATTTTGAACTATTCGGCTGGATGGTCTCACTGATCCCACTTTCAGCCATGTTCCTTTACACCATGCACATGCGCGGCTGGCCCAGAAGGACAACGACATTTGGGATTGGTATCAGTCTTTTTCTAGGATTGCTCATGAGTTTCATCCCTGAAAAATGGGATGACGTGTATGCGCTGGCCTGCCTTAATTTGCCCTTTTTAATCTGGTCTCTATACGGACTGAGTCGAGTTGCAAATAACTTGCAATCAACAGCTCAGCGAATCGAATACCTACGCTTCAGCGGAGAGCTAATCATTCACTCAGGGCTTCTTTTTTTAGGGGGAGGCGTACTACTTCTGCTGACCTTCGGATTATTTGATATGCTGCACATCGACAGTAGTTGGATAATTGAAGATCTGGCGATTTACGGAATGGGTTCAATCCCGCTGGTGGCAGCATGGGCCACGGACACATATTCTGCTGCCCGGAAACTGGTTCCCCTATTAGCCCGTATTTTCTCACCGCTACTGCTGGTGCTCATTCTCAGCTACATGGGAGCAATGGCTTGGAACACTGAAGAACTTTTTCAGGACCGCTCCACCCTACTAACCTACAATATCCTGCTGCTCAGTGTGTTGGCGACTGCCGTATTCACACTGACCGGACGAGGCGAAAAGGAAACAGGCCGTCTGAGTATCGCAGTAATCAGTCTAATGGTTGTGGCAACTGTCATTCTTGACCTTGTAGGAATCTGTGCCATCGGCTGGCGTATATTCGAATACGGCCTGACTGCTAACCGGATGAGTGTTCTCGGCTCTAACCTTGTCACTTTCGGAAATCTGGCTGTAATGGGCATGGGCTACCTGCGCTATCATTCCAGCAAGGGAACACTGGAAGATATCGAGATCGGACTTGCCCGCTACCTACCACTTTATGCAATCTGGACCGGGTTTTCGGTTCTCGTATTGCCTTGGATTTTCAGGTATTAAACAGGCGATAAGAAAAGGGGCCACACACGGGCCCCTTATTTATGCATGAACGTAATTTGCGAGAATAATCACCAATCCGCAAAAGAAACTGGCTATAATTGCCGGACGGCCGCCAAAAACTCTAAACTTCTGGTTCAACCCTGCTGCGCGCATTTTCCAAATCATGACACAGGGTAACAAAACCGCAATAACTGTAAAGGCTGCACCGGCATGAGCAAGGGCAGCGATAAAACCGTCTGGAGCCAGCATTGATGCACCAAGCGGTGGAAGAAATACAATCAAACTGGTCCCGATACGTCCCATATTATCATCTTTTCGCTTAAAAGTTTCAGCTACAAGATCGAACAAACTCAACGAAACGCCCAAAAACGAAGTAACAAGGGCCAGTGACGCAAAGACAGAGACTACAGTCTTAACCCACACAGTTCCACCGCTGATCAAATCGACCAAAGCATCAACATTTGTGATTGAAGCAAGCTGCTCCGGTGTCGTGCTTCCAAGAGAAAGGAACAGCCAGAGAAGATAGCAAAAACTTGGCATGGCCCCACCGACAATCAAAATTCGGATGAGACTCTTTTTATCTTCACCAATATAATTCACGATACTTGGTATACAGACATGATAACCAAAAGAAGTAATCAAAACAGGAAAGGTTACAAAGAGAGCTTGCGGAGTAGGATTGCCCTGCGAGAGAGAATTTAAATCCATCTGCCCACCAAGAGTACCAAAACAAACAAGCATCGCTGCAATCATCAAAATGAAAAGATATTTATTCGCCTGCACTACAATATGGGTACCTGCAACAAGAACCACTACGCTGAAGGCAGTAAAAATAGCGGCACCCAGTCGGGGATCAACTCCGCTTGCATTAGAAACAAGACCTCCAATTCCACTAAGGTATGCCACAATCAGACAGTACAACAAAAAGAAGACACTCCCGGTGCCTATCAGCTGTCCGGTATGACCGAGGATTTTGCGGGTCATGAAGTTAAAATTTACGCCCTTCCCGAATTCCAAATTAATTTCCAGCAGCATCAAAGCGGAGTAAGCAGCCACTACCCACATAAAAACAAGGGCACACGCCCCAGTGGTAAATCCAAGATTTCCTAAAGTCATTGGTAGGCCCAGCATACCTGCACCAATAGAAGTTCCAGCCACCACGCTGATTGCGCCTAGCGTTTTAGTATTCAAAACAATCTCCTTGAAAAATAACCATCAAAAAAACACCTGCATTCCAAGAATGAATACAAATGTTTAGTCTGACAGAAATTGGAAACAAAAATTATATAGACGGGATATTGAAGCACACAGAAGAAAGACCAAATGAAGTTCATTCTGAGCTTTGAAGCAGAAAATACTATATTCGTATTCCCTCAAGAAAAACATACTCTTATCGAAATTATTTGCAATAATTTTAAGGATAACAAAATATATACGTCAAATTTAAAGCTTCCACGCAAAAATCGCAAGACCATAAAAAACGGGAACGCCCAGAGCATTCCCGTTCATCTAAATCTGCAAAAATCAACCAAACAGCAAAAGAAAGATTATCTACGTGTACGATCGAATTTACTTACCGTAAATAAAATCATCCCCGTTTTCTTCATTTTGCTTCATAAGAAGTGCTGATATTCGCTGATAGCGTTCATTCATCATTTGAAACATATTTAACTCTTTCTTAAAATCAGCGCCTAAATCGTTTATACGTTGTTCAAAAAGCTGGCATGCAAAATTATACAGTTCAATATCCTGCTCGTTATACTCACGCACAACGGCTACATCTTCTTCTGTTATCTCTTTTTTTTTCTTTCTGACATTATGCTTTTCATACAAGACGTTCTCAAGATTCATCATCTTCTTTAGCATCAACAGACTTTCATCAAATCGTTCTGTAATGCCGACAAGATGCAATCTCTGTAAATTTTCCATTGCCCGTTCAAGCATGGTTCTATCATCATCGACAGCACCACAAAGCGAACGGGTCATCAAATTCTTCCCCCGATATATGAGCTCAGGACGCTGGCTGCTGACATACTCTGCCAGTGTGACTTTCTCTTCATTCAAATAGTTATAAAGATGATTCCCCGGCCAGGTACGCAAAAAATTGTATTCTGAAACGACTCTCGACACCGGCTCTCGTAAAAAAGTAAAGGCATTTTTACCCATAAAACCAGAAAAGAATTCATCAAAATCGTGCACAAAGACATGCCCTTGAACAAGCTTTATTCTTTCCAATTCCTTGGTCGTAATCTTTTTGAAAAAATCAAATTCTTCTTTGCTGTATACTGAACAGATTGTTTCTTCGGGAAATTTAGCTGCAAAAATATGATTTAGCGTTGTCCCTGCAGTTTTTGGAATATGCAAAAAAAAGAAAGGGCTATGCAAAGGAACTCCTTGAGCGAAAGACTCAGATTAATTTAGCTAAACCATGCAGAGAACTTGTTTCGGTTTCAGAACTGCCCGTAACACCTGTCAATATTACCCAAACCAAACCATAAGATCAATCAACAAAGGAGCCACAAAAAAGCGGGAACAGCCTGAGCCGTTCCCGCTTGAATAAGCAATCTGAAAGTTTCTGAAACTAAGCTGTTTCAGCTTCTTCCATATCGTCTTCGATCTTGCTGGGTCCAAACCCGAGAAGGATGGGACTTGCAACGAAGATTGAAGAGTAAGTACCGACGCCGACACCGATGAGCAGTGCGAGAGCGAAATCATGGATTACGCCGCCGCCCAATGCAAACAGAGCCGCTACAACCAGCAGGGTTGTGCCGGAAGTAAGGATGGTTCTGCTAAGGGTCTGGTTGATACTGATGTTGATGGTATCAGCGAGGCAATCACTGATCTTGCCGAGCAGGTTCTCACGGATACGGTCAAAAACGATAATGGTATCGTTCAGAGAGTAACCGATGATGGTCAGCAGGGCTGCAATGATGGTCAGGTCAAACTCCTTGCCGAGCAGGGAGAAAATACCCACAGTGATCGTAATATCATGGATAAGTGCCACAATTGCACCTAGAGCGTAATTAAGCTTCAGGTACCAACACAATCCGATAGTAATGAACAGCGCACCGAAAATGAGTACGGTGGTGGACATACCGATCATCTGCAACAGGGTGATTCCGCCGAAAAGGCCACCAGCCATAATTGCCGCAGCAAACCAGCGCTTCTCAAAACGACCGGAAATGTAAATAGCGATCAGGAGCACTGCAAAATACAATGCCTCAATAGCCTTAGTACGTAGGTCGGCACCAACTTTGGGTCCGACCATTTCCAGACGCTGGATCTCAAATCCGGTACCCTTCAGACCGGACTCAAGACCGGCAGAGATTTTATCTCTTACTTCTGAAGAACTGATCTCGGAAGAAGAGGTCCTGAGCAGGATTTCATTGTCATCTTCATGACCGAAACTCTGGACTACCAGCCCGGGAAGCTTGGCTTCCTTGAGAGCGCTTTTAACGGTCTTTACGCCTACTTCTTTATCAAACTTAACCTGAACCACAATACCGCCGGCAAAGTCGATGCCGTACTTAGGGCCGCCGTTCATAACCAGTGAACCGAGTCCGAGAAGGATCAGCACAGCGGAAATGACAAACGCCTTGGTCTTGAATCCGATAAAATCGATTTTGGTATCGGGTTTAATTATCTGCAATCCCATTTATTCACTCTCCTTAAATGTTCAGCGGCGCATCAGCGGCACGCTTGGAGGTGTAAAGATCAAACAAGATGCGGGTCACGAAAATAGCGGTAAACATGGAGGTAAGAATACCCAGAGTAAGTGTTACCGCGAAACCGCGCACTGGCCCGGTACCGAACTGGTAAAGAATAACCGCAGCGATCACAGTGGTGATGTTTGCGTCCAGAATAGTCAGGGTCGCCCTGCTGTAGCCTTCTACAATAGCAGCCTTAGCAGTGAGCCCTCTTCTGAGTTCTTCTCGTATGCGTTCGAAAATAATGACGTTTGCATCAACAGCCATACCGATGGTCAGGATAATACCCGCAATACCGGGAAGGGTCAGAGTCGCACCGAATGCTGCCAGACCAGCCAGAATCAGAACCACGTTGAGCACCAGCACAACGTTGGCAACAATTCCTGCAAAGCCGTAGTAGACAAGCATAAAGCCAAGCACGAGCACACTACCCACGACAGCGGCGGAAACGCCTTTATCAATGGATTCCTGTCCAAGGGAAGGACCGACAGTTCTCTGCTCAAGGATTTTAACCGGAGCGGGCAGTGAACCGGCACGCAGAACAATAGCGAGGTCGTGTGCTTCTTCAGTAGTATAGCTACCGGTGATGGAAGCGCGGCCGCCTGCAATCTTATCCTGAATGGTCGGTGCGGAATATACTTTTCCGTCAAGAACGATAGCCATGCGTTTCTTGATGTTTTCACCGGTGACCCTTTCAAAAATTCTTGCGCCCCTGCTATTAAAGTTCAGGGTTACGTAAGGCTGGTTGAACTGGTCAAAACGGGTCTGAGCATCGGTGATGTATTCACCGGTCAGCATGGCGTCTTTCTTAAGAACAATTGGTTTTTCAATGTATGAACCGTCAGGAAGTCTGTGCATAATGACAGTAACTTCACGGCCGGGGGCAACAATACCCTTCTGAGCTTTTTCAAGATCGGCATTTTCGTCGACCAGCTTGAATTCAAGATGGGCGGTTTTACCGATAATTTTGATAGCTCTTTCAGGATCCTGCATACCGGGCAGCTGCACCTGAATGCGGTTACCCTGCTGTTTGCGGATATCCGGCTCAGCCACACCGAACTGGTCAATACGGTTGCGGATGGTCTTGATAGCCTGATCCATGGTCAGCTTGGTCAGGTACTTCTTGTATTCCGGAGTAGGAGCAAAAACGTAAGTGACTTTGCCGTCAGGCTTCACTGCGGTGCTGAGGATAGTGAGATTACCGAAATTTTCCTTAACAAGCTTTTCCAGCTTTTCCTGCTGGGCCTGCTTGAGAAGAATAGCTTCGACTCTCTCGCCCTTCAACACTTTGGGCTTCAATACAATGATGCCTTCCTCGCGAGCAACGGCCTTGAGGTCGTCTCCCATACGAGAAAGGTTGTTATCCAGAGCTTTATCCATATCCACACCAAGTGTGAGATGGATACCGCCCTTAAGGTCAAGCCCCAAACTGATTTTATCATCAGGCAGGAAGCGAGCCATTCCCGAATTCTGAACCGCAGGCATTGAAGGAAGGAGGTAAGCAACTCCAAACACGACAACAAGCAGGGTCAGAACTATTTTCCAACGAAGACTCCCGTTCATCTCCTCTCCCTTTATAAATTCAACTAGGATAGGTTACAAAAACACTAAAAAGGCAAGCACTTACGGACTCATCCGAAAAGTGTCTTGCCTTGATAGGCTTCACTACACCAAAAGACTTATTTGTCTTTCTTTTCTTCTTTTTTCGCAGGATTAGCGAGGTTGGAAACAAAAGATCTCTCAACCTTGACCTGAAAACCTTCTGCAAGCTCAACGGTCAGTTCATCGCCATCTACAGCGGTTACCCTGCCGTAAATACCGCCTGCGGTAAGAACACGGTCGCCTCTCTGGATTGCTTCCAGCATAGCTTTGTGCGCTTTAGCTTTTTTCTGCTGCGGTCTGATAAGCAGAAAATAGAAAATTGCAAACATGAGGATGAGAGGGAGAAAAGAACCAAGTGCGCCCATGGGCCCGCCCTGGGCCTGCTGTCCGGCTGCACCCATCGCGTGTGCGACATCTGCAAAAAACATTACGTCCTCCTGAAAAGACTGTGTACGAATAAAACAATCCGCCTATTACACGGGAACATACATATTCCCGTAAGGGCGGTGTGACCGGGGCAAAAGCTTCATGAAATCTGAAGCCATTATCTTTGCCGCATCCACACCGATTTCCTCTGAATAATCAAGGACAATCTCGGCTATTGCCTCAAGATCGCCCTTATCCGCGGGTTCAACCACTATTTCATGGCCGACCATATCTTCGGAAACCTCGCCACGCACGTAGATTACACCTCCGTGCATCCCGGTTCCCAGAGACATTCCCGCAATGGGAGCATCTGGTTTACCAGAAAACATGCCAAGAAGTAAAATCACTCCTCCGGCCATATATTCACCTAGAAAATCACCGGCCTTTCCGCCGATGACAATCACAGGCTGCTGATCCATATAAGATTTCATATGGATTCCTACCCGATACCCGACATCGCCCTGAACGTAAATAGCCCCACCGCGCATTGCGTATCCCAAAACATCACCGGCAAGCCCCTTGATGACGATCTGTCCGTCATCCATGGTATTTCCGGTGCCGTCCTGCACATTGCCGTTAACGACTATTTTCGGCCCCTGCATAAAAGCAGCCATGTCCTGACCGGGCGTGCCATTGACTGTGAAAGTCAAATTCCCCTTAAGGGCTGTAGCTATGTACCTTTGTCCAACAACATTGTCGAGAACGAATTCACCAACTCCGTTTCGAACATTTTCCCGCACGATCTCATTGAGCCTGCGGTAATTCATGCCTGTGGCATCTATCTTTAATGATCCTGCCATACCGTCACCCGTCCGCCTGAACTATGACCGGTTCCCCGGCCTTGGGCATCCAGACCTCATCAAGGTCGGGACAGACCAGCCGTATGGCACTTTCCTCACTGGACATGAACACCCGGTCATCCTTCTTAGCAACAACAAGGGGCCGCAGCTTGATACGATCATTAAGTCCCCACAAACTATCGGAATCCGCCACCAAAATGGCAAACGGACCATTCAACATTGCACTTGCGTATGTGGTTCTCAGTGCGCTGTAAAGCTTTTTTTCCGGCCCATCCATTCTTTCTATTTCCTCCCAGAAAGGAGGCGCAAAAACAGACGAAGCCAGTTTTCGGCTCAAACCGTGTTTACGTACCAATAAATCAATTAAATATGCAACAACTTCCGTATCGGTATTCATGGTACATTCATACCCGTGGGTACATAAGTACCGCCTATTAATGCCGTACGAAGAAATTTCTCCGTTATGCACAATGGACCAGTCCAGAATGGTAAACGGATGCGCCCCGCCCCACCAGCCCGGAGTATTGGTCGGAAATCTGTTATGTCCGGTCCAGATATAAGCCGCATATTCATCCAGACGATAGAACTCCGCAATATCTTCGGGATAGCCCACGCCTTTAAAAGCACCCATGTTTTTGCCGCTGGAAAGGACAAACGCGCCCGGAACCTCTTTATTGATCTTCATGACCACGCCCACGATATAATCGGATTCGCTCCCCCCGCTGAACCGGGACTGGGGCCGCAGCTCTTTGGGGTAAACAAAGTACCGCCAGACCACAGGCGGATCAGGAATACTCAACACTTTCCTAGTCCTGATGGGTTCTGATTCGTTAATATCAAAAAATCTTTTGATAATAACTTCAGCCTTATCAAGGGCCTGCTGGTCATCACAGAGCAGTTGGAGGCAATATTTATCCGCCAGATCCGGATAAATTCCGTAAGCCGCAAAGCCGCCGCCAAGGCCGTTGCCCCGGTCATGCATACAGCTCATAGCCCGAATAGGAATATCACCGGGGATACATTCACGGCTTTTACTAATTACACCGAACACACCGCAACCGGAGATGTCCTTCTCAAAATCATGATAATTTTCTGGTGCTTTCATGTTTGGTGCCTCCGGCGGCTCTCCGAGGGCCAAAGAAACTTTTTGAAAAAAGTTTCTCTGGACTCTTCAAAAACTTTTAATAGGCTTCGCTACGTATTTTCTTAAACTTACTTTGAATCTGGATTCCATGCTTTGTTGAAAAATTCATCAGGCCACATGAGCACATCCGGTTCGCCTTGGCTGAGCCTTTTGCGGGTTTGCGCGTCTACCTTGAATTTGAATTTGATAAATGAGGTATACATTCCGGCAAAATCGATATCCCCTACCAGCACATAACCGACGAGCTGATCTTTTTTGAACACCAGCTTGCGGTAGCTCTGCTTAGGTTCATCAAAGAAAGTGTAGATCTCATAATCAGGATTCTCAGGATCAGGATTAACCTCGCCTACTGAAATTGTCGGCAAACCGAAAAAACTGATCGAACTCATGGACATGGTTCCGGGATATTTCGATTCATTCCCTGCCATATTCCTTCCGGCATAATACCCTTGAGTATAAGCATTGGACCAAACCGGAACGACTTTATCTTTATCAAAGATTACGTCCCGGGCCTGAGCAACATCGCCGGCAGCGAATATTCCATCTTTTCCGGTGAACATGTTGTCATCGACAACAACCCCCTTATCAACTTCGATCCCGGCCTCCTCTGCCAGCCTGATATTGGAAACCACCCCGATAGCTATGACAATGGCATCCGCCTCAAGGAAACTTTTATCTTCCAGTAGAATTCCGCGCAGCTTTCCATTCTTATCGCGCACAATATCCTTGCCGCTCACTCCGCAGCGGACCAGCATTCCAGCCTCTTCAACCCGCTTAGAAATGAGTCCGGCAGCTTCTTCATCGTAAGCAAGGGACAGAATTCGCCTTTCACTCTCGACAACAGCCACCTCAACACCACGGTTATATAAAGATTCCGCAGCCTTCAGACCAATCAGCCCGCCCCCAATGATAACCGCCCTCTTCAAATCCTTAACTGATTCAATTAAGCTGTAGGCGTCCTTGGCAGCAGTAAAATTATAAACACCTTCGCCTTTCAGGCCATTCACCTGCGGCACATAAGGCGTGCCGCCTGTGGCTAGAAGAAGCTTTTCAAACTGAATTTTCTCACCGTCGGAGGTCCGCAACTCCCCAGCTTCAAGGTCAATATTATTGATATATGTCGCCAATCTGAGGGTTACATTCTTACCCTTGTAATATTCGTCAGGACGCATAGACAACCGCTCAGGACTGATCCTTCCGGCCAGCAGATAGGAAGTCAACGGCTTGCCGTAGGCAGCTGTATTCTCAGCCCCGATCACAGTTATCGGGGTTTTACGGTCATACTTTCTAATGCCGTCAATGGCTCCAAGCGATGCAATGCCGTTACCGATAATCACATATGTCATGACTGCCTCTCTTCGTACTTCAAAGCTCGATTGGAACAAGCCTCTACACAGGCCGGACCACTTTCTCTGCCCGCGCAAAGGTCACATTTGATAATCTTATTATTATACTTGTCGCGCTGGATAGCTCCGTATGGGCAGGCCATTATGCAAGTCCAGCAGCCCACGCATTTATCCGCGTCATAAACCGTGATCCCGGTCTTCTCGTCCTTGGACAGTGCCCCGGAAATACAAACCGGAACGCATTCCGGTTCTTCGCAATGGCGACAGCTGATGGCAACGCAAACTTCATCAGCTTCTATCAGCCGCTTACGGGAAACCAATCCCTTGGCCCGTTCTTCCTTATAAGCAAGGACTAGGTCATGTGATTTGGAATGAGCAGCAAGGCAACCCAAAACACACAGGCCGCACCCGATGCACATGTCCCTATCTGGATAAATACGTTTCATACTAACACCATACGAACCTAACAAACGAAGCGGCAAAGCCCCGCTAAAAAGTTTTTCTTTCTGGCCGCCGGAGGCCTATCTACCTGCGTGCTTCACGCCTAAAATCTGCATTTCAGCTTCAGTCAGCCCTACGGCTCTCAGCTTATCCCTGTTACCGCGTAGACTCTCAATGGAATTCAAACCCATGCCGCCGAGCATTTCTTCGATCTCATGAGACCAGCCACGGACAAGATTGACCAACCGTTCCGCAGCAACTTCGGGATTCTGACGTTTGGCGAGTTTTTTATCGTTGGTAGCGATACCCCATGGACATTTCCCTGTGTAGCAGCGTCCGCATAAAGTACAACCCACAGCAACAAGAGCCGCAGTACCAATATTAACTGCATCCGCGCCCAGCGCAATGGCTTTGATAACATCGCCGCTGCAACGAAATCCGCCTCCGGCAATAATCGAAGCCTTGGAACGAATGCCTTCGTCCCGCAATCTTTGATCCACACTGGCAAGAGCCAGTTCAATAGGAATCCCCACATTATCGCGGGTCATGGCCGGAGCCGCCCCGGTTCCGCCCTTCATGCCGTCAATAGTCAAAATATCAGCCCCGGCACGCACTACGCCTGAAGCGATAGCAGCCACATTATGCACTGCCGCAATCTTCACCGCTATCGGCACACGGTATTCCGTGGCTTCCTTAAGTGCGAAAATGAGCTGCAAAAGATCTTCAATGGAATAAATATCATGATGCGGCGCTGGCGAAATTGCATCGGAACCCGGCGGGATCATACGGGTTTCGGAAATTTTACCATTAATCTTCTCTCCCGGAAGGTGTCCGCCGATGCCCGGTTTTGCTCCCTGCCCGACCTTAATCTCAATGCCTACTCCGGCGTTCAGATAATCGCTATGCACACCAAAACGACCAGAAGCAACCTGCACGATGGTCCATTGTCCATATTCGTAAAGCGACTTATGAAGTCCGCCTTCGCCAGTGTTATAGACTATGCCCAGCTCTTTAGCCGCCATAGCCATTGCCGCATGCAAATTGAAATTAATCGCACCAAAGGACATGCCTGCAAAGGTGATCGGGGTAGCAAGTTCTATCTGGGGAGTTTGTTCAGTCTGTAGGGCAGGATTGCCATCCTCATCGAACTTTACCTCCAAGCGATCCGGTTTAGATCCAAGAAAGGTTTTAAGTTCCATGGGTTCACGCAGCGGATCAATGGATGGGTTGGTAACCTGACTGGCGTCCAGCAGTAGCCGATCCCAGTAAACAGGAATATCCACCGGGCTGCCCATACCTGCCAGCAGCACGCCGCCACTTTCGGCCTGATTATAGATGTTACGCGCGAATTCAGGACGCCATGTTGCATTGGGCCGGAAGTCCAACTCGTTTAATTTTATAGTCAGTGCAGCTGTGGGGCACATGGCAGCGCAACGGTGGCAGCCCACGCATTTACGATTATCATGGGACACTTTATCGCGTGCGTCGTCCCAGAAATGTGCTTCATAGGGACACTGTATGATACAGACCTTACAGTCGATGCACAGGTCCGGGTCGCGCACTATACGGAATTCATGAAATGTGCTGGCAAATTTTCTAAATAGCAATGATGCCTCCGGCGGCTCTCCGAGGGCCAAAGAAACTTTTTGAAAAAAGTTTCTCTGGACTCTTCAAAAACTTTTATCGGGCTTCGCTACGGGTTATGTTCATTTTTACGGGATCGGTCATTACTGCATCCCTATTAACCATCTTTACCTTACAACGGGCCAAAAATTCAGATGCCTTGCTGGTGAGTAGCCATCGTAAAACGCTTCGCCTAGATTGGAAAAGTTGACTTTATTTCTCCAACTGATCTTTTTAGCGTATTTGTCACCAGCAAGAAAGCAACGGCGGCTATTTTTATTGCCTACCCACGGCTTATTGAATTTCTTTAATTTACTGACCACAGGCCAGAAGCCTTTCTTTTCATTGTAAGCTTTTCTCTGAGCTTGGAGAAGTAATTTCTGTTTAGCGCGATCATTTCCTTTGTGGAAATAAAAGAAAGCCGCACCCTTGCGGATCATCTCTTTGTTTACAAAGACATCATCCAGATAAATCCAGCCGATTATGCGCTTATAGCGATCCTTTCCTTTTCCGGCATATTCAATACGCACCCTTTTGCCGAGGATCAACTTATTCAACATGTCCTGCGCCTGCCGAGCATAATACTGATCCGGTTTGCCGTCCCGCCCGATTTCCGGGGTATCGATTCCGGCAATGCGCACATGTTTGTTGTTCGCAAGGATAAATGTATCACCGTCAATGACATAACGAACCTTGGCCTCGAAAGCTGAAGCTGTTGCCACGCTGAAAAACAGGCAGCAAAGCACAATAAAGAAAACGGGGCCCTTAAGGACCCCGCTTCGTAAATTGGTTATTTTAATCTTTCCTTTGAGCATTTAGTTACTTTTATTGTGCCCAGTGGATCAATCCTAATGAATGAGGATCGAGCAGGAGTTCATGTTTGGGCAGAATGCGTACGGTGTAACCGAACCTTCCGGCCTCATGGGGCATGACCTCTCCCTGATATACGTGCCAGCCGCCGCCCATGTCCTCTTCCGGGGTCATAATAACGGTATTACGGCGGGCGAACTTACCATCCTGCCCCACCGGTCCGGCATAAATTTCCACCTGAACATTATCAGTGGTCAGGCCGTTAAGGAAAACTTCTGCGGTGACAATAATCGGCTCTTCCACATAAACATCGGTATGGGTTTCCGAAGTAATGTTGCGGACCTTGAGGCTCGACCACTTGGTCATCACTTCCATTCTCCATGCAGCCAGATCCTTGGCTCCCTGGAAGTCATTCGTATGCATAGTGTTGTAGTTACTGAACGCGGGCTGGTAAGCCTTTTCAGTATAATCTTCCACCATACGGTTGGCGTTGAATTCCGGCCCCAAAATTCTGAGTGCCTTTTTGACCTTGGCAATCCAGCTGCGGGGAAGGCTGCCGTGTCCACGGTCATAGAATTCGGGAATTATGTCATTTTCCAGCACTTTGTAAAGGGTCTGACTCTCTACAAAATCCTGATATTCATGATCGTTGTAATCTTCTCCGCGTCCGATTGCCCAGCCAAGACTATTGTCAGGAAGATAGGCTTCATCCCACCATCCGTCAGGGGTACTGAACTGAAGGACACCATTAGCCATGGCCTTCATACCACTGGTTCCGCAGGCTTCAAGAGGACGCCTAGGAGTGTTCAGCCAGATGTCGCAACCCTGAACCATATAATTTGCCATCTTCATGTCGTAATCTTCAAGAAAAACAAGACTCATGCGGCATTCTTCGCGGCGGCAGAACTGAATAAGATCCTGAATAAGTTTCTTACCTTCGTTGTCCTGTGGGTGAGCTTTACCGGCAAAGATAAACTGCACCGGATGCTTAGAATCAGAAACGAGCTTGAGCAGCCTTTCCTTATCTTTAAACAACAGTCCGGCACGCTTGTAAGTGGCAAACCTGCGCGCAAAACCGATGGTCAATGCACGAGGATCAAGCACTTCGTCCGCCAGTTCGATCTCCTTACGACGAGCACCGATATTCATTAACTGACGACGCAAACGCTTACGCACGAAATCCACTAACCTTTCCCTGAGTCGTTCATGGGTACGCCAGAGTTCAGCATCCGGAATATTGTCAGTCTGTCTCCAGACTCTGGTGCAATCTGGATCTTCACGCCAGTTGGGGCCGAGGTAGCGGTCAAAAAGCAATGAAAAATCAGTAGCAACCCATGTGGGCATATGTACACCGTTGGTAATGGCTCCGATGGGCACATCTTCCACAGGGTACTGCTGCCATACTTTTTTCCACATGTTACGCGAGACATGACCATGAAGTTGGGAAACACCGTTATTGAAACGGGAAAGTTTGAGGGCCAGCACGGTCATGCAGAATTGTTCCGCATCATCACGGGGATCTTCTCTACCAAGTGACAGAAAAACTTTATAAGCAAGGCCCATGGTCTGGGCATACGGTTCAAAATATGGACGCATCAGGTCTGCGGGGAAGCGGTCGTTACCCGCAGGAACCGGAGTATGAGTGGTAAAGATACTGGATGAAGCCACCATTTCCATAGCTGCTTCAAAGGAAAGCCCATGTTCAGTCATGAATACCCGGATACGCTCCAGCCCGGCAAATGCGGAATGCCCTTCATTCATATGAATGACGCTGGGTTCCAGACCAAGAGCAGCAAGAGCCTTGACCCCGCCGATTCCGAGCAGAATTTCCTGCCAGAGACGCATTTCAAGACCACCACCATAGAGCCGTGCGGTAATATTGCGGAAATTTTCCGGATTCTCTGAGATATTGGTATCAAGCAGATAAAGGGTTACGCGCCCAACCTCTACATACCAGACTTTGACATGAAGCGGGTCCCCTTTCATATCAATGGAAAACTTAACATCATTACCATCTTTATCCTTTGCGGATTTGATGGACATTTCCTCAAAGTCATGACTGGGATAACGCTCCTGCTGCCAGCCATCCTGAGTCATGTACTGCCGAAAATAACCATGCTGGTAGCAAAGTCCGATCCCCACCAGCGGAATATTCAAATCACTTGCAGATTTCAGGTGGTCACCTGCAAGAATCCCTAGACCGCCGGAATAGATAGGCAGGCTGAGGCCGATGCCGTATTCAAAGCTGAAATAGGCTACAACAGGCTCACCTTTTTTTGCGCCCTCAAACTGATAGGAGCATCCTTCACGGGCAAGGTAACTTCTCTGCACCTTGCCAGCTTCCTTAAGGCGCTGCACAAAAAAATCATCATTGGCAAGTTCTTCAAGCTGCTGCTGGGGCAGGCTGTTCAAGAACTTTACCGGGTTGTGCTGACAATCGCGCCAGAGGACCTGATCAATTGAGGAAAATATACTGGCAATGTCGCTGTTCCAGACAAAAAGAAAGTTATATGCCAAATCCCAAAGCTCTTTCAGCTGGCTGGGCAGACGTGGAACGACGCTGTAAACGCGAAGCGGCTGCATAGTTATCTCCTTGAAGATTGATTCAAAACGGGATGATTTGACGAATATATCAGAAACCCCGAACCTTTCACACTCATTTTTATTATTTGCCTTATTCAGGTTAACATTTCAAGACAGTTTGGCAATAATCTGGATAGAAAGTTGACACACTTGCCTTACAAGAGCATTCTGCCTCTTCAAAATATCACTTGTTCAAGGATAGTAAAGATGAATCCTACCCAATCCAATCCAGTTGAAGTAAAAGTAAAATTTCTCAATGAGACCGCCCGCGAAGGAGGTCTGGACTATGCTACGCCCAACTCCGCCGGAGTGGACCTGCGAGCCTGCATTGAAGGTGATTTCGTAGAAATCGGCCCAGGCGAAAGATACGCCTTTCCCGCCGGAATAGCCATTGAAATCACATCTCCGGGTATCGCCGGGTTTATTTATTCCCGCAGCGGACTAGGCACAAAAGACGGCCTGACCGTCAGTCAGGGAGTCGGCGTAATTGACCCTGACTACCGTGGAGAAATTAAAGTTTCCCTGCTCAACACATCGGGCGAAAAACGACGAATTGAGCGTGGACAACGCATTGCACAGCTCGTTTTTATGCCCTACTGCCATGCCCAGCTGACTCCCAGCGAAGAACTTTCCGACACATCCAGAGGTGCCGGAGGATTCGGACATACAGGTAAAAAATAATCTCCACTGAAATAAAAAAAATACCATGAATAAACACGATACACTCGTAGCCGCCGAACAAAAATCAATCTGCAATACCTATGGCAGATACCCTGTTAACGTAACCAAAGCCAAAGGTTCCAGACTCTGGGACCTTGACGGCAAGGAATACATCGACCTGCTTTCCGGCATTTCCGTGGTCAACATCGGCCACTGCCGCGAGGATCTCGCAGACGTAATGGCTGAGCAGGCCCGCAAGCTGGTGCAGGTCAGCAACCTTTTTTATCAGGAAGAACAGGTGGAGTGTGCTGAAAAGCTGCTCGCCACCTGCGACGCTGACAAGGTCTTCTTCTCCAACTCCGGTGCGGAAGCCAACGAGGCCGCCATCAAGCTGGCCAGACGGTACATGCGCACTGTCAAAAAAAGGGACGCCTACGAGATCATTACCTTAGATGGTTCATTCCACGGACGGACCCTGGCCACCCTGACTGCAACCGGACAATCCGGTCCCATTAAGGACGGCTTTGCGCCCCTGCCCGAAGGATTCAAATATGTCCCCACAGGTGATGCCAACGCCCTCAAATCTGCCATCAGCGAGAAGACCGCAGCGGTCATGATCGAGATGGTTCAAGGCGAAGGCGGTATTAAGCCGTTGCCCGAGGATTACGTTAAGGCCGTAACCGAGCTGGTTGCCGAAAAAGACATCCTGCTCATCGTGGATGAGGTTCAATCCGGCCTGTGCAGGACCGGAAAATGGTGGGCACACCAGCACTACGGAGTGACCCCGCATATTTTCACATCTGCCAAAGCCCTTGCCAACGGTCTGCCCATGGGGGCCATGTTTGCAACCGAAGAAGTCGCCAAAGGGTTCACCCCCGGCAGTCACGCCACTACTTTCGGCGGAGGCGCACTGGTTTCCAAAGTTGCATCCAAGGTCATCGACATCATGACTGAAGATAAACTTGACCAGCGTGCAGCCGAACTGGGAGATTTCTTCAAGTCCGAAGCCGGCAAACTACAAGATAAATTCCCCGGCAAGATCAAATCCGTGCGCGGACTCGGCCTCATGCTCGGCGTTGAACTCAGCTTCGACGGCAGTGAAGTTTTTGCAGCCCTGCGGGAACAAGGTTTCATCCTCAACCTGACCAAAGGAACAATCCTCAGATTGCTCCCGGCCCTGACGATTGATAAGGAAGACCTTGTTGCGTTCCTCAAAGCTCTGGAAGGCCTTCTGGCAGAACAGGCTTAACTTGACCAATACGGCATACAGGCTTATCTTTACAATATGGATGACATTGCACTTGCCACACCTGTAGAAGGCGGTGTTCGAGACACCAGTATAGAACCGTGGATTCCGACGGAGAAACCTGACGTAGTCCCTGATTCTATTGATACGCCCACGCTCAACCTGCATGAACAAGAACAGCAGAAAATAGTAGAGAAAGCCATCCACAGCCTGACCGGCAAAGGCAATCTCCTTGACCGTATTGTTTAAAACTACGATCTTCCTGCTTTGTGCGGGATTAAATAAATAAACCACAAAAGCCCAAATACTAGCTTTAGTACTTGGGCTTTTTCATGTACTGCTATTTCGAAAACAAAACGACTCGACGAACAATCAAACTCGATAAAAGATATAAGGAACACCAATGCCTAAACTGCTCAGAATCCAGTTCACTCTTTCAGAATTGGAAAGCGATGAATGTCAGGTTTACCTTGGCGGCCGAGTCGCCCACGGCTGGGAAGAAAAACCGCTTGATGATGATTCTATTTTTTACACCATCCATCTGGAAGATCATCCGCTGGGAATTGAAATAGTCGAAGAAATCAAAGCCCGCTGGCCTCATGCTGGATGTGTGGCCAAAGATATTGAAGATGAAAACTGGGGACTGGCCTGGAAAGACTACTTTGAGCCTGTCACCTGCGGACAATTTGAAATATTGCCCCCGTGGTTGTTGGAAAAGAAAACCGAAGGCAAAGACCACATCATCATCGAACCCAAAATGGCTTTCGGTACAGGCGGACACCCCACCACCGCCCTCTGCCTTGAACTGATCAGCAAGCTTGCTGAAGAAGGCAGATTAAATGCGGACATGGAATTTTTCGATCTCGGCACAGGTTCCGCAATCCTCGCCATTGCCCTTGCCAAACTGGGACTGAAAGGTGTTGGTGTGGACATTGATCCACAATCCATTGTCTGCGCACAGGAAAACATCGACAACAACGATGTGGATGGCATCATCCTTTCCGTAGGCAGTGCGGACAGCATTGACCCCAAACTCAAATACGAGCTGGTGGTAGCAAATATTCTTTCCGGTCCGCTCATCGAGCTTTGCCCCGATGTGACCGCAAGGCTGAAAGAAAATTCCATCCTGATCCTTTCCGGTATCCTTGTGGAACAAGCCGAGAAAGTAGCTGAAACTTATATAAAAGCAGGGCTGCCCGCCCCGGAAATAGTCACCATGGGTGAATGGGCCGGGCTTCTCTGGCGCGATGTAAGTGAAGATTAATTTGAATGCCTCCGGCGGCTGGGGAAGGGAAACTTTTGCAAAAGTTTCCCTTCCCCAGACCCCATCCCTTCAAAACCTTTTAGTTTGCTTCGCATATAGCGCAATCAATCTTTTTTAATGAACAGAGAGCAAACATTACATAAGTACTACGAAGCCCTTTCCGAAAGATTAGGGCCTTGCCATTGGTGGCCGGGTGAAAGCCCGTTTGAAATTGCCGTGGGTGCTATTCTGGTCCAGAATACAAACTGGACTAATGTTGAAAAGGCTATCAATAATCTTAAAGCAAACGATGGTCTGACCCCGCAAGGCTTGCGTAAGTTTTCCATGGAAGAATTGCAGGAACTTATCAGACCTTCGGGTTTCTTCCGCATGAAAGCGGTAAGACTCAATAATTTCCTTGATTTCCTTGACGCCAACTCAGCAAGGTGTATCACGGACTTGGAAGAAGAAGAGACCTTTGAGCTGCGCGAGAAACTGTTGGCAGTCAACGGAATCGGCCCGGAAACTGCGGATTCCATCCTGCTGTACGCTTTAAGCAAACCTGTATTTGTGGTCGATGCCTATACCCGCAGGATTTTCAACCGCCATATGCTGGTTCATGAAGACATTGATTATCATGAATTGCAGGATTATTTCATGGATGTACTTGATCCCGACGTGGAAATGTACAATGAATATCACGCATTGATTGTGAGAACAGCCAAAGAATGGTGTAAAAAATCAAACCCTGACTGCGAAAACTGCCCGCTGGGTAAATTTCTGGAAAATTGATTTCAGCTTATGTCCCGATTCCATTTCAAAACATACCTGTTTGTCGCAGCTTTTATGCTGCTGACGTTGTGCAGCGCTAAAATTCTCTCAGCGGATTCCACTGTAAGCAGGCTAAAGGATGAAATTCAGGACACAAAGCACACCGTCACGCAGCAAAAGCAGGAACTGCTCAAGCTGACCCGCGAAGAACGCAGCATGTTCGGAGAACTTGCCACAATCGAAGACCGTATCACCGATGTGGAACGGGAACTTTTCCGGCAGGAAGACGACCTTGCGGGCATCATGGAAGATGAACAGGCTGCCAAGGCGGATCAGCGTGTTCTCGAAGATGAACTTTCAGAAATCGTTGATAAGCTGAAATCCATGCTGACCAAACTATGGCCAGTCCACTCCCGCAAGCTTGAAAATAAATTCGGTTCACTTGATGACTGGGAAAAGGCAGACCGCAATTTTGTCTGGCTGGCCTCCTTATATAAAGAGACCAAAACTGAGCTGAATAAAGCACAGGAAAAAGCCGATGAAATCTCAGTCAACCTTGAAGTCCAGAAAGACCTACGCTTGAAAGCGCAAGCCAAGCTATCAGAAATCAACAGTACCAAAGACGGATTGCTGAAGGATAAGTTGAGCCTGCTTGCCGGTATTAAAAGTATCCGCGCCCTCAAGATCAGCAGAGAGCAGGAACTGAAAGGGCTTCTTGATACAATCAACAAACTGAATTACAGACTTAAGAGCCTAACAAGCAGAAAAATTGCCACATTTAAAGGATCTTTACCCCGTCCGTGCGAGGGGAATGTCAAAGTCCGGTTCAAGCCTTCCGCCAAACCGCCAGTGCGCGGTGTCGGAATCCAGACCACTGGAAATGTTGATGTAAAATCAGTCTTCTGGGGCAAAGTCGTGCATAACGACACACTCAGAGGATTCGGGCGGGTTGTGATTATTTATCACGGCTACAACTACTACTCCCTTTACGCCTACCTTGCCGAAAGTTTTGTTAAAACCGGCCAGGAGGTTGAAAAGGATGAAATTATCGGTAAAACAGGGTATTACCCTAACTTAAAAGAAACGGGACTCTATTTTGAATTGCGTTTTCATCAGAAACCCGTTAACCCGCAAAAATGGCTTGCCCGAAATTAATGAATAATAACTTGAGCAAGATACAGCAGCCACCAAGCTGGAGGAACACATGAGAAAATCTTTGTGGATGATAGCCATCATCTGTCTTTTCGTAATCTCCGTTGCACCGGAACCAACACAAGCCGTTGATGATAACCGTTTTGAACCCCTGCGCAGATTTTCGCAGGTACTTGATCTGGTGGAACATAATTACGTTAACGACATCTCCCGCAAAGAACTTGTCGATGACGCTGTAAAGGGCATGCTTGAACAGCTCGATCCCCACTCCACTTTTCTTTCCACTGATGATTTCAAGGAAATGCAGGAATCCACCAGCGGTGAATTCAGCGGCATCGGCATTGAGATCAGCATGGAAAAAGGTCGCTTGACCGTTATCTCCCCCATTGAGGATACCCCGGCCTATAAAGCCGGACTCAAGGCTGGAGATCTCATCCTTGAAATCAACGGTGAATCCACCCAATCCATTTCTCTTATGGAAGCCGTGGGTAAAATCAGAGGCAAACGCGGAAGTGACGTAATCCTGACCATTCTGCACAAGGATTCCAACAAGCCCGAAAAGATAACCATCACCCGCGACACTATCCCCATCATCAGTGCCAAAAGTCAGGAACTTGAAGATGGTGTCCTCTATCTGCGACTGACCAGATTTAACGAAAACACCACCCGTGAAATGCATAAAGCCCTGCGCGAATACAAGAAAAAACACACCCTCAAAGGTGTCGTCCTTGACCTGCGCAACAACCCCGGCGGTCTGCTCACTCAGGCGGTTTCCGTTGCCGATACTTTCATCAATGATGGTTTGATCGTTTACATTGAAGGCCGCAACAAAGCCAGCCGTAAGGATTTCATGGCTGCAGAACAGGCCACGGATGTACACGTACCCATCGTGACCCTGATCAATGCCGGTTCCGCATCCGCTTCTGAAATTGTAGCTGGAGCACTTAAGGACCATGATCGCGCACTGCTTCTAGGCGAACGCACCTTTGGTAAAGGCTCCGTACAGACCATTATTCCTATGGCTGACGGTTCCGGTATCAAGCTGACCACTGCCCTTTATTACACCCCCAGCGGCCGTTCCATTCAGGCCGAGGGCATTGATCCTGATATCGTCTACCCCTTTGTCCCCCCGGCTGTAGACAAAGATGACCGCTTCATCCTGCGTGAAAAAGGGCTCAGCCGTCATCTTGAAAACAACGGCAAAGACATAAAAAGCACCAAAGTTCAAGACGATAAGGCAAAAAAGATGCTTGAAAGGGACAACCAGCTCAGACTGGCCCTGCAAATGGTCAAGCAGCTCCCCCGCCTGAAAGAAATCAAGTAGCATCAAAGGGTTACAAGAAGTGGACCAGAACAGCCCCGAACAAAAAGAACAGCCCGAAATCCCGGATTCAAATCCGGGACTTCGGGCTTATATTTCCAAGCCAGTAGCCATTGCCGTATTGACGGTTGCTGCTGCGGCCAGCATCTGTTTGATAATTGCCCTGCTTGTTTCCGGCTCCCCGGAAAGCAGTGCTTCTATTGATCCGGTTGAAGCGGAACAGACTGTGACTGAACAGGCTTCAACACGCCCCATCCCGCTATACGAAGAACCCATGGAAGGGGACCTTGACGATCTGGTCAAACGTATTGACCTAAGCCTGATCAATACCCTTAAAGCAGCCAAAATATCCATGAGCGAGCTGCGGCTGGAAGATGTCTCCCTGAAAAAACATCAGGGCCGTGATTACCATTTCCAGCAGCTCAGCTTTCCCGTATCCGGCGATAAAAAACTGTTTCTCAGCAACGTACAAAAGGGTCTGGAATCCACCGCGCTAAATGCAAGCCTGCATGAGATTGCGGCTGACAGCTGGATGATCAGTATCAACGGAGTACCTACTCATAAGTTTTCCATTTTCACCCCGGCGGTGATAAAAACAAAGCCCGCTCCGGTTAAACTTGACCCCAACGCCCCCAAACTTGCTATCGTCATTGATGACATGGGCGAGGATGTCAGACTTGCTAAAGGATTGGCCGCACTTGATGCGAAAATAACCTTTTCCATCTGGCCCAGCAGTTCACATGTGAAAAAGACAATCGACATTGCTAAAAAGAGCGGCAATGAGATCATGGTCCACCTGCCCATGCAGCCCAAAGGCTACCCCAAGGTAAATCCCGGCGCTGATGCCCTGCTGGTAGGCATGAACGCAGACAAAATCAGCCAGATAACTTTGGCGGCCATATCAAAAGTTCCCGGAGCCACCGGACTCAACAACCATATGGGGTCCAGCTTTACAGAGAATTACAACGGAATGGTCGTTGTTTTAAAACAGCTGCACAAAAAGCAACTGTTCTTTCTAGACAGCCGGACCACTCCCAAAAGTGCTGGTCGCCGAGCTGCTTCCAAGGCTGGTGTCACCTTCTACGAACGCAATATTTTCCTCGATAATGTCAAAGATATCGGTGCTATCAAATACCAGCTTTCAAAAGCTGCCAAAATTGCCCGCAAGAGGGGGCAAGCCATCGCCATCGGACATCCGAACCATGAAACCCTCAAGGCCATCCGCCAGTGGGTTGCTGAAAACAAGGGAAAAATCAGGATAGTTCCGGTTAGTTCGTTGCGCCCTAAGGGTTAATCTGCCGACATACAACTGTCGCTAAAATGAAAGCAAGCCGGAATTAGAATCTGCGGATAAATCTGTCAGTATAAAAAATAATTTTGATCCTGTCTTGACTTAAGTGTCATTTTAAGGGCAAATTCACTTTAATAAATAATTTTTCAATAAAGGGTTGTATCAGGATGAAAAAAATCCTCCTATTCCTCGTGCTGCTGTTCATGGTTACGGTTCCCGTAATCCACTCCGCCCAGACTCACACAGTCTCTATTTCTCAAATTGTCGAACACCCCTCCCTTGATGCCATGAGAGATGGTTTTAAGGACAGGCTAAAGGAAGCCGGATTTGATGTAATTTACAACGAGCACATAGCTCAGGGTAATCAGGCAACCAACATTCAGATTGCCAACCAAATCAAAGGTGAAAGCCCAGATCTGGTACTGACCATCACCACTCCTTCTTCACAGGCTGTTGCCCAGAAGATTAAGGATATCCCCGTACTGTTTACCGGTGTTACCGATCCTGTAGCCGCAGGACTTGTAAAAAGCCTCATGCATCCCGGAAAAAATATTTCCGGCATGACCGACTTGAGCCCGGTTCTGCGTCAGGTAGAGCTGATCAAAGAATTTCTGCCTGAAGTTAAAACAATCGGAACCATCTACAATGCCGGGGAAGCCAACTCCATCGTGCTGACCAACCTGCTCAAAGAAGTCTGTAAGGATTTCGGCATCAAGGTAGAAGAAGCTTCCGTTGCCAACTCAAGCGGCGTTTATCAGGCAGCCAAAAGCCTTGTAGGTAAATGCGATGCCATCTACATCCCGCTGGACAACACCGTTGTTTCCGGTCTTGAAGCAGCTATCAAGGTCTGTCGCCAGAACAAATTGCCCATCTTTTCCGCTGATACCGACTCTGTCGAGCGCGGAACCGTTGCCGCAATAGCTGTCGATTACTATCGCATGGGACTTCAAACCGCTGACATGGCCGCCCGCATTCTCGGTGGCAAGGCCAAAACCGCGGACATGCCTGTTGAAACGCTCCAGAATCTGCGCCTTTTCGTAAATGAGAAAGCAGCGGCCAGAATGGGAGTGAAAATTCCCAAACAGGTCATGGATCGGGCCGACGAAGTGATTAAGTAAATATTTGCAAATATTCCGTATAAGAGTTAAAGGCGCAGTACATTCTGCGCCTTTTTTTATTTCTGCCTTCGGCGACCCTGCCGGGGGCCTTAAACCCTTTTTGCAAAAAGGGTTTAAGAATCCCAAAAACTTTTATTAGTTTTCAACTGTCATACCTCTTAAATATTTACGTATTTAAAAGAATTATTTTATACTTATGATTAGTCTATATGCTTTCATGGGAGCTATTGAGCAGGGAACTGCTTTCGGGCTCATGGTTTTAGGTGTGTACCTGACATTTCGGGTACTGGACTTTCCCGACCTTACTGTGGACGGCAGTCTGCCGCTCGGAGCTGCGGTCTCCGCGGTTGCAATCAGCAACGGCTATCACCCTCTTACTGGTATGGCTATGGCTGTTGGGTCCGGGTTTATTGCCGGAGCAGTTACAGGCATCCTGAATACAAAGTTCAAGATACTGCACCTGCTGGCCTCCATCCTGACCATGATCTCCCTCTATTCCATCAATATCCGCATCATGGGCAGACCAAATATTACCCTGCTCGGTGAGGATACCCTTATCGACCAATTTATTGAACTGAGCGGACTCGCCCCTCACTATTCCACTCCAATACTTTTCGCCATCATTTCCGGTGCTGCCCTGCTGGCACTGATCTGGTTTCTGAAAACATCTTTCGGACTGGCAATGCTCGCCACCGGGGATAACCCCAAAATGGTCACCAGCCTCGGCGTTAACCGCGATATGATGATCATCTTCGGCGTGGGACTTTCAAACGGCATGGTTGCTCTTTCCGGTGCACTGGTGGCCCAGAACCAAGGTGCTGCTGATGTCAACATGGGCATCGGGACTATCATTGCAGGTCTTGCTTCAGTTATCATCGGGGAAACCCTTTTCGGGAAGCCCAATGTTACCCGGGCCATGCTTTCCGCACTGCTCGGTTCTGTGATCTACCGCATAGCCATTGCACTGGCACTCGGTGTCAGATTCGGCGATTTCGCATTCACCCCCAGCGACCTGAACCTTGTCACCGCCGCTCTGGTTGTTGTGGCACTGGTCTCCCCTCATATCAAATCCGGGCTGCTGAAAAGGAGGGCTTCATAATGAATCCCCTTAATCAAATGCTTTGGGTCGAAAAAGCAGCCAAGACCTTCAACCCGGACAGCGTCAACGAAGTGCAAGCCCTGCGCGGCGTTGACCTCAAAGTTAATTCCGGGGAATTCATCACCGTCATCGGTTCCAACGGAGCCGGAAAATCCACTTTTCTTAACTCAGTTGCCGGAACCTTCATGCTCAGCAGCGGGAAAATATCCATTGCGGGCAATGATGTAACCAGATGGCCGGAGCACAAACGGGCCGCCAATCTTGGGCGCGTATTTCAAGACCCATTACTGGGCACCTGCGGCTCACTTTCCATTGAACAGAATATGGCCTTAGCTCTCAAACGAGGCAAACGCAGAGGGCTGGGTCTGGGCGTAAAAGCACGCGACCGGGAACTGTTCCGGGAGCAGCTTGCAACCCTCGGACTTGGATTAGAAAATAGGCTGGCGGATCAGGTTGGATTGTTGTCCGGTGGACAAAGACAGGCTTTAACCATGCTAATGGCAACAACCACAAGGCCGGATATTTTATTACTGGACGAACATACAGCCGCGTTGGACCCCAAGACAGGACGCAAAATTCTTGATATAACCGACGCCGTTGTACATCGTGACAACCTGACCACGCTTATGGTGACCCATAACATGAATCAGGCCATCAACATGGGCGATAGATTAATCATGTTCCATCAGGGCATGATAATTCTGGATATTTCCGGGAAGGAGAAGAAGGGACTGAAAGTTGAAGATCTGCTAGATCGATTCTACTCCCTTCGCGGCGAGGATGTGGCTACGGACAGGATGCTTTTTTCCTGATCGCTGCTGCATGAACTTCCCGTTCAGGTTAAAACCTGAGAAATGCGAAAATCCGCAATAATGAATACACTTGGAGGACTTAAACAATGGGCGAACTTACTTTTTCCATCATCAAACCTGACGCAGTAAAAGACGGTAAAACCGGCGACATCCTTAAAATGATCACTGACGCAGGTCTGAAGATCAAGGCAACTAAAATGATTCACATGACCCAGACTCAGGCTGAAGGTTTCTACGCTGTTCACAAAGAGCGTCCTTTCTTCGGCGAGCTGGTTGAATTCATGATTTCCGGTCCCTGTGTGGTTTCCGTTCTTGAAGGCGAAGACGCCATCAAACGTTACCGCGACCTCATGGGTGCCACTAACCCCAATGAAGCAGCAGAAGGTACTATCCGCAAGGCTTTCGGTGCTGGTATCGAAGCAAACGCATGCCACGGCTCCGATGCTCCCGAAACCGCAGCAATCGAAGTACCCTACTTCTTCAGCAGCCTCGAAATGGTAAACTAATATGACAAAAAAAGTTGGATTTATCGGCACTGGCAACATGGGCGCCGCCATAATCAGAGGAATGGCCGGCGATGACAATATCAATCTGCTTGGCTCCGACCTGAACAAAACGGCACTGAACGCCCTTGCCGAAGAGACCGGGCTCATTCAATGTGAGACTGCCCGCGATCTTGCCAAGGAATCCGACTTTATCGTGCTGGCGGTCAAACCGCAGCACGCTCCCGCAGTTCTGGAAGAAATCGCACCTGAGCTCACTGAGTCCAAGTGCATTATCTCCATCGCCGCAGGCCTGACCGTGCAGAAGCTCAAAGATTCCTGCGAAAATCGCTGCCCTGTTGTCCGGGTTATGCCCAACACCCCCGCGCTGGTAAATGCGGGCGTGTTCGCGGTCTGCCTTGATGACACTCACCTCAGCGATGAGCAGACTAACTTCACCCGCGAAATGTTCACTCCCCTTGGTGATGTCTACGCACTGGCTGAAAGTCAGTTTGACGCATTCACCGGGGTTGTCGGATCAGGTCCCGCTTATGTCTTCTATTTCATCGAAGCCATGATCGAGTCCGCCGTTGAACTGGGATTGCCACGCGAGCAGGCCACAGCCATGGTTCAGAAGCTTTTCGAAGGCTCCACCAAACTGGCGCAGGAAAGCAAATTCCACGTCAGCCAGTTGCGTGAAATGGTCACCTCTCCTGGAGGAACAACCGTTAAAGCCCTCGTACATCTGGACCGCACTGCCACACGCGCCAATATTATTGATGCAGTACGCAAAAGCTATGAACGCAGCATAGAACTCGGGAAAAAATAAGAAAAAGAATGCCTCCGGCGGCTCTCCGAGGGCTTAAACCCTTTTGAAAAAGTGTTTGTTCCACTGTCGCTATCCCTAAGACTCGAAGCAAAGCTTCTCGCCTAAGGGCTAGTGCAAGAATCCCAAAAACTTTTATTAGTTTTAATTAAGGATCAGCTTGGAAAGGCGTATTTAGAAAAATAGAAAAGGAGACTTGATTTATTCAAGTCTCCTTTTTTTATTTAGACAAAATAAGTCAGGTAGACCGTAGCTACCCAGACTGTCAGGAAGCCACTAAATGCGGATTTGATATAGATATTTTTGAGCAAGGGCCTAATTCCAGCCATGACTAGGATGCCGTAACACGGCAGCAGACCGAGGGTATAACTCGCCTTTGCCGTGCTGTAGACAGGTAAGTTAAGGTAGAGGTAAGCCTCAGCTGTAAAGTAAACTGCGATGCATGCTATAAGGAACATCCGCCCGTTAGAGACTGATTTTACAGGCTTATAAAATACACGTCCGGTTCCTGCCAGAATCAAAATTGAAGGGATCAAGGCCAACAGTGCAGTTGCCATCATCAGTTGGTCATCCCATGGCGGCCTGCTCATAAATTTACTCACACCGCTCAAATTTCCATCCAGCCAGAGCGTGGCATAAAGGCCATCCCAGAGACCCTCAGTTGTGGAGTAAACGGGCGTAAGAAAAGATTTACCAAACGTGCTGAAATGTTCCCAAACCCGGTAACCGTGATCCTGCCACCAAGTAATCTCACGAATCTTATCCCAACCGCCGATAAACGGTTTGCCGTAACTGGTCCAGTTCCGCAGATAATACCAGCCGCCGACAATTGCGGTGGTTATCAAACTCAGGACAACTCCCCTAATGCTGCTGACTTTATGTACAGAGGATTCGCTTTTCTCAGCCAGTAGCGGAAGCAGCACAAAGAAGATCACCAGCGGGATCAACAAAGTGCAAGTAGCCTTACTGAGAATCGCCAAACCTAAAAAGAGTCCCAGCAGAGAGAATTCCTTCAAATTTCGTTTCTCAGGAACTTGAACAATGTTCAAGACCATGTGGATGGTCAACCCAGAAAAGACCGCCGCCAGCGGCTCATTACCCCAGAATTGAGCCATAACAAAATTCATGGGCATGAATCCGCCAAGAACTGTTGCCCCGATCTGGGCAAAACGATCTTCTTTGAAAGCAATGATCGAACATCTGTAGCAGACCTCAATCATGACTGCGCCGCAAGCCAGCGGAATCAGCCGCAGCCAATAGAGACTGTTTTCAATATCCATAAACAGAAGCAGGAATTTATAAAATGCAGCAGAAATAATGTAATAGAGGGGAGGTTGAAACATCTGCCACCCTTCCAGAGGGCTGGGCAGTTTTAAATTTTCAGCAACATATTCGATATATTTGAAATGCCCAACCGAATCCATACCCAGTTTAAGAGGCAGGTCATGGAAATTATTAAATGCCATGACACCCCACAGCCCCAAGAGAAAGAACCTGAAATAAGCGGGAGTAAGTTCAAAATTACGGATGAAAGCAGGTCCCTTGTTGCCCTCGCGCAACCAAACAATCCCTGCCCCGAGCAGAAACAAAGGCATCATGAAAGGTAATGATGCCAACAATGCCTTATCAGAACGCTCAAATTCATCGGTGATGCGTAAACGCCCTGTTTTCGATGCATCCGCAGCTGGATTCCAGACAAAATCATCTCGGCTGGCCTCCCAATCATGTGGGGTCGCAATATCAAGCCCATCCGTCCACAGCAACAGAGCCGGGTGCGCGTTTTCGTTCACCACCGCAATTTTCAATTCATGTTTCCCGGCAGCCAATTCCGGCAAATCAAGTGTAACTCCTTCACGCCACCTATCCATATCCCCGTCAAACTTACGCACAGGCATTCCATCCAGCCATATCCCGGCACCCCGGAATGCTTTCAGATGAAGAGTCATATCCTGCTGCTCAGCCAACTCGAAAGCACGCCGAAAAAGAATCATTTCGGAACCCTTGCTACGGGCATTGAGCCTAAAGGGCTGATCCAGTTTGATCCAACGAGCTTTTGGATACGCAGTCAAATACGTATTATCAGATTTGGAAAGGGAAGAATTGAACGCGTAAAAACTGGCCCCTGTAAAAACACAGATTGCCAGAACAAAAATAACCAGCACAACACGGCTTCTATATGAATCCTGCAACATGAAAGGCTCCGTAGGCTAAAATAGGATACAATGCTTTAACTTTTATAAACTAAAATTAAAACCCCTATTAAGGATTCGCCGGAGGCGAAGTTTAAAAACAAATAACGCGAAGCGCATCAAATCATAGCCCCCGGTAGGGCCGCCGAAGACATAAAAAAAACCGGAACTCCGTTGATACGGAATTCCGGTTCGTTGTCAGCTTGTGGGCTGATTAATTTCTAATGAACTACGCCGGAAGCCCAGACCATTACAAAGTAAATGTCGAGCAAAACAGCGGAGAAGATCGCAGTGGTCATGACCAGTGCGCCGAGTCTTTTCAGCTTAAGAGCAGTCCATTCGCCGGATTCAGGACCGAGAACGGGCTTTTCTTTTTCTTCACCAAAATAAACAGCCTTGCCACCCATGGGCGCACCGAGGAGCCATGCAGCAGGAGCCATGGACCAACCTGCGTTGGGACTTTCGGTTTTGTTGGCATCAGTGATGAGATTATCGTAGGCAGATTTCCAATCGAGCTTGAGAATACGGCCAGCTGCCAGCATCATGAAACCGGTGATACGTGCGGGAATGAAAGCAAGGATATCGTCAGCCTTGGCTGCATAGTATCCGAACTCTTTGTACTCTTCGTTCTTATAGCCCCACATGGAATCCATGGTGGAGATGGTTTTGTAAACCCACATTCCGGCGGGACCGGTAACCACAAGATAAAAGAAAGGAGCAACGAAACCGTCATTCAAGTTTTCGCTGGTGGATTCAGCCAGAGCCTTGCGCAGACCATTTTCATCCAGCTCAGAAACATCACGGCTGACCAGTTCAGCAATTGCGGAACGAGCGTCTTCGATTCTGCCGCTGTCCAGCAGAGAAGCTGCATTCTTGTGCTCGCTAAGCAGAGAGCCGAGAGCAAGACCTGCGTAAGCAAGGTACAGGCCAATCAGCACACCGAGAAAGGGAATTGAAAGAAAGACCTTGAGTACACCCCAAACCACTATTGCGGATGCCAATACACCAACACCGCCCATTACTTTGCGGGACATGCCGGTGGAGTAAACCCAGTTTTTATACCTATCCAGAGCCATACCTATATAACGAACGGGATGGGGGAACCACTTGGGATCTCCTAAAACGAGATCAAGGACAAGTGCGATAATAGGTACAAGAAACAAAACAGTAGAATTGTCCATCAGATATTTATCCTCAAATCTTAAAGCGTTTGGCCGGACTGACTAGCGCGACTCACTTAAAATAAATCCGTATTTATCTTAAATGTTAAATTCAAATCTATGAATTTAACAAACGTAACACTAGAACCGACACACAGGGACAGCCCGGGACAGGAACCTCACTATTCCACCCATTACAAATGGGTAATAAAAAGCCCCGCATCCGGTTCTTCCCACAGAACCGGGTGCTTGCTGTCTCTTCACCATATAAAAAAGCGGCACGAACAACAATCCGTACCGCTCTTTTAATTTTAATTTTCGTAATAGGAACGCAGTAGTGCACTACGCACCGGATGGCGTAGCTTTCTTAAGGCCTTAGCCTCAATCTGCCTGATGCGCTCACGGGTAACGTTAAACAGCTTACCGACCTCTTCAAGAGTATGGTCGGATTTTTCGCCGATGCCGAACCGCTTACGCAGGACCTGCTCCTCACGGGGAGTAAGGTCGGAAAGGACGGTCGCAATCTGTTCGCCAAGCTTGGTGCTGACCACCTCTTCGGCAGGCGCAGTGGCCTTCTTATCTTCAATAAAATCGCCGAGACTCGAATCTTCTTCATCACCGATGGGTGTTTCAAGAGAAATGGGTTCCTTGGCAATTTTAAGAACTTTCTTAACTTTTTCCAGCGGGTAGTCCATACGCTCCGCAATTTCTTCCGGGGAAGGATCGCGTCCCAGCTCCTGTACTAGGTAGCGGGAGGTTCTGATCAGCTTATTGATAGTCTCGATCATATGAACCGGAATACGAATGGTACGGGCCTGGTCCGCTATAGCGCGGGTAATGGCCTGTCTGATCCACCATGTTGCGTAGGTGGAGAATTTGTAACCACGCTGATATTCGAATTTATCAACCGCCTTCATCAGGCCGATGTTACCTTCCTGAATCAGGTCGAGGAACTGGAGTCCGCGGTTGGTGTATTTCTTGGCAATGGAAACAACGAGACGCAGGTTAGCGCGAATGAGTTCCTGCTTAGCCCGCATTGCGCTGCGGTTACCGTGCTTGATGCGCCAGAGCACTTCCTCGAGGTCATGCACGTTGTGGCAGCATTTAGCCTGCAAACGAACGAGAATTTCCATCTTACCGGAAATCATTTCCTTAAAGGAAAAAAGCTCATCCACAGTCAGCCCCAATTCATCTGAAGCTGCAACAGGGTTAATCTCACGATCATCAATCTGCTTGAAAAGATCCTTGATCTCCTGCTGGGTTTTCCCGGTGGAGAGAATGTAGGCAGAAAGATCGCGCTGGCAGTTATGCATCTGCCTTACGTAGTCACCCACAGTTTCAATGATCTGATCTACAAGAGTTTTCTCGATCTTGATATCGCGAAGTCTTTCGACGATTTCCTGCTTATAGTTGACCATCTCATTCTGTTCCTTAGCGACCTTTTTATCAAGGCGGGCACAGTAATCGAGATTGTCGTAGAGTTTCCTCTTTTTATCATAAAGTTTCTTGACTTCGTCCAGCAGAAAAATAACGCGCTGACGCTGGTTCATCTCATCTTCGCTGGGGTCGTCTTCCTCAATGGTCTTTACGACGTCCTTCAGCTTGATACGGGATTCGTCAAGGTCTTGACCGACGCTGATGAGTTCTTCAATCGCCACTGGAATTTCAACCAGCGCGTAAAGAACATCCATCTCGCCGTTTTCAATCTTTTTGGCGATAACAACTTCGCCCTCACGATCGAGAAGACCTACCGCGCCCATTTCACGCAAATACATGCGCACAGGATCGGTAGAACGGGAAACGTAATCTACGCTATCCTCTTCACTTTCTGTGAGATTGATTTCATTATCACTATCCACCCCGGCATCCATAATCTTTTTGCCGTCTTCGGGTGTGTTGACGATTGCAATATTCAACTGGTCGAAAATCTTGATTACATCATCAAGCTGATCAACTTTGTTGAACTCGGCAGGCAGAGCCTTGCCCAGCTGTTCAAAGGTCAGAAACCCCTGTTTCTTACCCTCAGAAATCAGAGTTTTAATCGCCTGAATATCCTTAATGTTGCTCATCATCCCTCCATACAGAGTCGTTCAGGACTTTGAGGTACGCGCTGACGCGTTCGGTATCGCCTTGAGCCTGAGCACGGCGCAAGGCATCGGTGAGCTTTTTTCGGCCCATATCGTACCGCCGCCGGGCAATTACCTTACAGACATGTCGCCATTCATTTTCCAGTTCTTCACCGGATAGAGCTTCCTCCATCCGACAACCGGCATAGAATCTTTTTTCAGAATCATCGAGTAACGGGATAATGTCCTGCCCGCTGTGAGCCGCTATTTTAGACCACAGTGTTTTGCCCCAGTGCGAGGTCAGGACCTGAGCTACTCCCCTTTCCGATAATTCGGCAACATAATCTGGATGCTTTACCGCATACCTCAAGAAATATTTATCATCTTTAACCTGTGCCCCCACCGGTGCCGCAGCGCGAGGTTGCTCCCTCTGAACATTGTTCTGCTGCTGCGCAACCGGAGCATTGAGTGCACCGGAAAAAACAGACCTTAATTCAGCTTCAGCCACTCCAAGGCCGGATGCGACCTTAGGCAGATAAAACGCACGTAAAGACGTACTGGTCATCCTCTTCAGGAATCCCTGCGCCCAATCCATTACTTCACGGGGTGAAGACCCCTTCTGCAATGTTTCCAGACTGAAAGCCAGACCGTCACGGGCCTGATCCAGAAACGTTTGAAAACCTTCAGCACCATGGTCCTGAAGGAGACTATCCACATCCTCCCCGTCGGGAAGGACAACTACACCGCAGGATACCCCCTGCGTAAGAATCATTTCCGTGCTGCGCAAGGCCGCTTTCAGCCCGGCAGCATCTCCGTCAAAAACGAGGTCAATTTTAGAACAGAACCCGGAAAGTCGTTTGACCTGATCCGGAGTCAGTGCCGTACCCAACACCCCGCATGAATTTGTATAACCGAACTGGTGCAGGGAAATAACATCCATGTACCCTTCAGTAAGCAGGGCCCGTTTGGTTCGGGCTATGGAGTTCCGGGCCGTTGATAGGCCGTACAGGTGTTCCCCCTTCTTATAGATAGGAGTATCACTGCTGTTTAAATACTTCGGTTCTCCATCTGTAATTATTCTTCCGCCAAAAGCAATAACCCTTCCCGATAAATTTGTAATAGGAAAGATCAGTCTTGCACGAAAACGATCATAAGTGCGGCCCTTGGCATTCTGGGAAAGTAATCCGGCCTTGACTCCCTGTTCGGCTGTATAACCTTTGGAAACCAAAAACTTTTCCAATCCCTGCCAGTCCTCGGTACTGCACCCCAGACCGAAAGACTCAATCACAGAAGAATCCATTCCCCTGCGTTCGAGATATTTTCGGGCTTCACGCCCTTCAGGAAGCTTGAGCATACGGCTAAAGTACTTAGCCGCCAACTCATGCATATCCATGAAAATTTTACGTTCAGAGCTTCTTTTGGCCGCCTGCGGATCAACCTTACCCGGAGTAAGCTCCACCCCGGCCTCAGCTGCTAGCTGCTCAAGAGCATCTTTGAATTCCACCCCGTTAATATGGGAGTAAAAATCAAAAATATCACCTGAAGCCTGACAACCGAAGCAGTAGAAAAAACCTTCATCGCCGTTAACACTGAAAGAAGCCGTCTTTTCATTATGAAAAGGACAAAGTCCCATCCAGCGTCCGGAAACAGGTTTCAGTTCCACATACCTGCGCACGATATCGACGATGTCAAGACGTTCTTTGATAGCCTCTATGGCTGCTCTGTCCAAAGAATCCTCCGTAACATCCATCGAAACAATTCGAAACAGTTGAAATAATGCACAATCATGACAGCCTGCAAATCAATAGCACGGCATGAAACAATTTGCACTATACTAATTCAACCTCGGTCATACCGTCGCCGCCCCGGTCTTCCGGAGCAAGGCTGTACCCGGCAACAGCCGGATTGCCATCAAGAAAAATATGAACCTCACGACGCAAAGCCCCGGTACCGCGACCATGGACAATCTCAATCTCAGTAGCTCCGCGCAGCAATGCCTGATCAAAGAAACGGTCCAGTTCGCTAATTGCCACATCTGCCCGCTTTCCGCGCAGATCAACCTTGAGGGTCATTTCACCCTTGGGAGCTTTTTTATCGGCTTTCCCAGCAGTCTTTTCAACAACCTGACGAACCTTCTCCTGAACTGCCTTTTTACCCACAGGGCCGAGCTGATCAGCAGGAATCCACATGGCCACACCGTCCATATCAACCTTGACCCGCTTCTTGCGTTCGTCCTTTTCAAGAACCACGCCTTTGCGGTTCCAGCTGATATTCAGGATTTGCTTACCGACCATGATGTCATCAAAAGAAAACGGCTTCACATCGGCTTTTGGCTTTTCATCACCACCGATTATGCCACGCGCTTCGGAAAGTTTTTTCAGGGCCTGCTTACGCCCGAGCTTGCCGTCCTGCCATTCCTTGAGAACGCTCTGAGCCTGCTTTTTAACATCAGCAAGCACAGTGAGCCGCTCACGTTCGAATTTTTCTTCCAGCTTGGCACGTTTGGCTTCAAGTTTGGTCTTGATACGGTCCATTTCTTCAAGCTCTCTTTCACGGCTGACCGCAAGTTCATTAAGCCTGTTCATGACCGAACCGGAATCAGAACCTTCCATGAGCAGATACTGCTCAGCCTTAGCCAGCAGAGATTCAGGAAAACCGTGCTCACGGGCAACGTCAAGAGCGATGGAAGCCCCTACCTGATCGTAGGCAATGGAAAAAAGAGGTTTCTTGGTAGAGGGATCAAAAAGCACGCTGGCAGCGCGTACGCCTTCAGTCACAAGTGCGTAAGTTTTGAGTGCCGGAAAGTGGGTCGCAGCAAAACAGGTCACCCCGTTTTCAAGCAATCCATCCACAACAGCCTGCGCGAGAGCAGCACCCTGTGCCGGATCAGTACCGGAACCGAATTCATCAAGAATAAACAGCGTTGAGGAATCCATGGCCTCCCAGATACGACTGATGGACTGAATCTGGGCGGAAAAAGTACTTACATTCTCCTCAAGTGACTGCTCATCCCCCATGATGACGAAAATTTCTTTAAACAGCGGCAGCACGGAACCCTTTTCCACCGGAACGGGAATCCCGCTGAAAGCCATGGCGGAGAGCAAACCGACAGTCTTCAGGCAGACAGTCTTACCACCGGCGTTACCACCACTGACAATGAGAACTTTCTGATCAATGGGCAGTTCAATATCAAGCGGATGGACTCCGCCATCGGCCGCTGCAAGCAAGGGATGGCGCGCGCCCCGGAGATCGAATCCAGAATCGGACCCAACATCCACAGCGACTCCCTTTACAGCTTCAGCAAAATTTATTTTGGCCTGCAACACATCATATTCAACGAGAAAACCATAGGCAGCTTCACACTGATCATACTCAGAACGCACAAGCCCGGTCAGATAGGTCAGAATTTTCAGTTCTTCTGTTCTTTCCTGCTGCTTGAGCTCCTGCATGGTGTTATTCAGCTCCACGAGGAACATGGGCTCGAAATAACAGGTCTCACCGGTATTGGAATAATCGTGAACGATCCCCTGCAACCGACCCTTAAAATTTGTTTTCAGCGGCAATACGTAGCGGTCGTTGGTGATGGTCATGAAGTCATCCTGCAAAAAACGGGAAATATCTTCACCGTGGATGAAATCACGAACCTTCTTGGAGCAACGCTGGTGCAAAGAGCGAATGGACTGACGGATATCATAAAGTTCCGGGGAACTTTCATCCTTGATGTTGCCATCCTGATCAAGGCAACGCTTAAGGCCGGAAAAGGTTTTCTCAGGCCAGCTCACACCTTCGATAAATGCAACGATTGTATCCCACTCTCTCTTCTCCGCTATTTCAAGTGCTTCCTTGAGAGTCCGGGCCTGCCCGATAGTCTGAACCAAAGCGTAAAGAGCATCTACATCAAGTACATTACTGGGCTTGACCAGATACTGGAAAAGTCCTTCAAGCGGTGGAAATGTTCCAAGGCGGAATCCCGATTCTTTTACGAAATTCTGACCCTGCCTAAAAAATCTTGCTGTGGAATTAATGGAATCAGCATCATCCATGGGAGACAGGGCGCGACAAGCCTCTGCACCGGACGCGGAAACACTATGGCCGGAAAGGACATTAAGGACTTTCGGAAATTCAAGTAGGAGGAGAGATCTTGGCTCCATGGGATTCCAATGTAGAAAAGTGTTAGATCACGCACCCCGCGTGAACCGGGATACCAATACAGAAAAAACGGCAAACAGCCCCGGAGAATCTCCGGGGCCTGCCGTTAAAATTCAGCTTAAGCTGATGTCAGGAGAGACGGGCACGAACAAGAGTGCTTACGACCTTGCCGTCAACCTGTCCTTTATAAGCTTCAGTGATGGCTTTCATCACCTTACCCATATCCTTCATGGACGATGCACCGAGATCGGCAATTGCTTTGTCGATAGCAGCAGCAGTTTCCTCTTCGGAAAGCTGCTCCGGCATGTAACCGGCTAGGGCTTCGATTTCAACGGCCTCAATTTCGGCCAGCTCAGGACGTCCGGCAGTGGTATACTGCTCAATGGAATCCTTGCGCTGCTTGATCTGTTTTGCAACAAGATCAAGTACGTCGTCATCGGAAAGGGTCTCCCCTTTCAAATCAACAATGCGATTCTTGATGGCAGTCTTGAGATGCCTCAAAACTGTCTTCTTCACATCATCCTTGGCCTTGTAGGCCGTGATGTAGTCTTTATCAATCTGCTCAATGAGACTCATATACTAACCCATTGACATTTTGCGCATTTTTTTGATGAGCCTTTTGCGAGCAGCAGCTTTTTTCTTCTTGCGCTGTACGCTGGGCTTTTCATAGTGCTGACGTTTTTTGAGTTCGGAAAGAACTCCAGCTTTTTCAACCTGCTTCTTAAAGCGGCGAAGTGCTATTTCAAAATTGTCAGAATCTTCGAGGTATACACCGGGCAATCAAATCACCCCCCTGGATTGATCTCGCACATAAAATGTGCGGAAGAGATTTTTATTAACTTTAATTATTGCACAGAGTCAAGTACTATCCCAAAAAAAAGTTCAGCACCCGCACACGCAGATGCTGAACAAAAATTCACCTGAAAAATTATACTAGTGAGCGGCGGTGTCTTTTTTGGAATCCATCCATGCCTTAACAGCACAGTAGGCCATTCCGGCACCAAGAAGACCAATCACAATGTAAAGGACGCCGAAGAAAATAAAATGATCAGGCATCCACCAGGGAAGATCCATAGGAAGAGGACTTTGAACGGTTTCACCATGCAACATAGTTAAATCTCCTTAAATTACTTTACTGCGTCTTTCAGAAGCTTACCGGGGCGGAATTTCACAACCTTGCAAGCGGGAATCTTAATTTCTTCGCCAGTGCGGGGGTTACGACCTACGCGCTCTTTTCTTTCGTCAACCTGGAAAGTACCGAAACCTGTAAGGGTCAGTTTTCCTTCGTTAACGAGGGTTTCTTCTACTGTATCCAGAAAGTAATTCAGGCAACGTTCTGCATCAGCTTTGGTCATTCCTGCTTTTTCAGCAATCTTAACAACGAGTTCAGCCTTAGTCATCAGTCCTTCCTCCTTGAAACGGAAAATGATTATTGCGGCACGGCATCGTGCCTGCCATTAACCTCGTCTTTGGACGAGAGTTGGGTTCATAAAAATAATGCCGAGCATCCTCGGCCAGCAAGTTGTCTTGCTAACACTCAAAACTGTTTAAAACAAGCCCCCTATCCCGCATTTTCCATGGAAAACAAAGCAGGACCGCTTGATCAAACGACCTTGATGAAAATCTAAAACAATTTTTTCGCCAACAAGTCAAGAGGGAAAATCGTTTTTAACGCATTTATAAAGGCTCTGAAATTGCAGTGGTGACAAGGCTTCCGGGCGATCTTTGAGCGACAAACCCTCTTCTTCCGCCCATTTCACAACTGCATCAGAAATAAATGATTTCAGTATCTTACCTAATTGTTTACGCCTATACTGAAAACAGTATTTAACCAGCTTGGCGAGCCCCGCAATATCACTAGGTTTTTCTTCTGCGGGCAGTGGAAAAAATTTTATGACTGCGGAATCAACTTTAGGTTTGGGCTTAAAAACAGTCGGCGGAACCTTGAAAAGATAATCCGTCCGACAAAAACTCTGCACCCAAACACTGATCGCTCCATATTTTTTTGACCCAGGACCAGAAGTTATCCGCTGGGCCACTTCATGCTGGACCATAAAAACACAGGTTGCGTTACACTGCGCAGCTATGTCCCACATAATTTTCGAGGCCACATTGTAGGGCAGGTTACCCACAATCTTCCAGTTTTTCTCAGGATCAAGCCCGGCCCAATCAAATTTCATGGCATCCTCAAGCTCCACATGTGCTTCAGGATATTCATGCTCCAGAGCTGGCGCAAGATCACGGTCCTTTTCAATTAAAGTAAGGCTTTCCGGTCCGGCTTCAAGAATGAATTTAGTCAAAGCCCCCTGTCCGGGACCGATTTCAATAACTGAATCAGCCTCAGAAATCCTGAGACTATCTACTATTTTACGCGCTATATTGGCATCTTGCAGAAAATTCTGCCCAAGGCTCTTTTTCGCTCTATGTCTGGTCTGCACAAAAACTCCGATTTGATATATATGAAATAAACTACCTTTCAGGCAGTCGACTAAGCAAGCTCAATATTCCCGTCAAATATAAAAATGGGCTGAGGAATATCGCCGCAGATCTTAATATTAAGTAACACCCATCCTCAGGAGATACACATGAGTTCTTTTCTGGACAACTACTTTGAGATAACCAAACAAGGCTCCACTGTCAGCCAAGAAATCATGGCCGGAATGACAACATTTGCTACCATGGCCTACATAATCATCGTCAACCCGAAAATTCTCGAAGCCGCGGGCATCCCATTCGGGCCCAGTATGGTTGCCACAATAATAAGTGCGGCCTTCGGCACCATGGCTATGGGTTTCTATGCAAAACGCCCTTTTGCCGTACCCCCATACATGGGTGAAAACGCATTTATCGCTTTAACCGTAGTCAAAGTAATGGGGCATACATGGCAAACCGCACTGGGCGCAATCTTTTTCGGAGGTGTACTTTTTATTCTTTTCACGGTTACCGGGGTTCGCTCATGGCTGATCAAAGCCATTCCAAAAAATTTAAAAAATGCTTTTGTTGCCGGAATCGGCCTTTTTCTGGCTTTCATCGGATTAAATACTACCGGAATCATCTCAATAGGTGTTCCGGGCGCCCCCGTTCGCCTCGGAGACATTAGTAGTGCTCCGATTCTACTGGCTATCAGCTGTTTTTTTCTAACAACAATCCGCATGGCCCGCAAAGTTAACGGTGCATTAATCATCGGTATTATGCTCACCTCTGCCGCAGCAATACTTACAGGCGTTGCCCCCATGCCGGAAAAGATATTCAGTACACCGCCTTCACTTGAACCTATTCTTTTCAAATTAGATCTTATGGGCGCGCTAAACTGGGGCTTCATTTCCGTAATCCTGACAGTCTTTATTCTCGACTTTCTCGATACAATGGGGACCCTTTACGCTGTATCTCACCGGGCCGGTTTGTTGGATGAAAATGGAGATCTGCCACAGATCGAACGACCACTGATGGTCGATGCGGTAACAACCGTTTTTGCTTCCCTGCTGGGAACCACAACCACCGGAGTATTTGTCGAGTCCGCCACCGGAATCGAAGCCGGAGGTCGCACCGGACTTACCGCTGTCACAACGGCGCTGCTTTTTCTTGCTGCCCTGTTCCTCGCCCCCCTGCTGACCATGATTCCGGCTTGCGCTTACGGCCCCAGCCTGATCGTGGTAGGCATGCTCATGCTCGCTCCTTGCAAAGAGTTGGAGCTGACCGATATCAGTGAACTTGTTCCAGCTTTTCTGGTCATGACTCTGATGAGCTTCACCTACAACCTCGGTATCGGCATGACAGCCGGCTTTATTGCCTACCCGCTAATGAAGCTCGTTACCGGAAAATTTTCAGAGATATCTGTAGGACTCTGGATTTTATGTGCGCTTTCCCTACTGTTTTTTCTAACCTGCCCACACTAAAAATAAACAAATGAACAAATAAACCTAAAGTTATCTCAACTTCCGTCGATACAAAGTTCATATTTCGCAAATAACTCTAAAAAAGAGGATAGCTATATGAGTTTCGATTTTCGCATCGGCGCAGACCAGCAGGCTTACGCTGCTCCCACTGCTCAGACCGCAGCAGCCGAAGGAGTGGAAAATAAAACAACCAGACTCACCATGGGTAAAAGCGAAGATGGCGACACCGTTTCCATCTCTCAGGCGGGACAAGAGAAGCTCGCGGCCATGCAGTCCGGTGCTTCCGGTACTGAAAAAAGCTCTGAAGAGACTTCAAGCATCGACCAGCAGATTGAAAAACTCCAAGAGCAAATAAAAAAGATCAAAGAAGAGATCGAAAAGCTGCAAAAAGACCCTGAAAAGAACAAGGACCAGATTGCAGCAAAGCAAAATGAATTGATGCAATATCAGGGGCAGCTAACTGAATTACAAACACAGAAAAACAAAGCCGAAGGAGCCAGCTCCGGCGGTGGAACCCGTGCTAACGGCATGAGCAGTTCCTTGACCTAACAAAATTCCCATAAAAATATGGCTGTAATCTACGTATGAACTCATACGTAGATTACAGCTTTTTTTGTTTTTCAGCATAATTTCTCTACGAACTTTGACAACAGCCCCGAAAGATTTTAAGTCAGACTCATAAAATACATCCGTATGGAGGAATTTCATGAATCTGAGGGATTACATCCGCGATATACCCGATTTCCCCAAAGAAGGTATCGTATACTTTGACATCACCCCGCTTCTGGCTGCCCCCAAAGCATTTCAATATACTATTGATCAGCTGGCTGAACGCTTTGCTGATTACAAAATAGACAAGATCGCAGCAGCTGAAGCACGCGGCTTCATTTTCGGAGCACCGCTGGCCACCAAGCTTGACATCGGCTTCGTGCCCATCCGCAAGCCCGGCAAGCTGCCCTACGAAACCATTTCCGTAAGCTACGACCTTGAATACGGCACCGACAATCTGAGCATGCACGTGGATGCAGTTGCCAAGGACGAAAATGTTCTGCTCATCGACGATGTTCTTGCCACTGGCGGAACAGCAGAAGGGATGGTCAAACTGGTTGAAAAAGCAGGCGGAAACGTTTCCGCAATGGGCTTCATCGCCGAGCTTGGTTTTCTTAACGGAAAAAGCAAGCTGAGCGGAATCGAAACTACCAGCCTCATCCAGCTTTAATCAGGATATTTCAAACTCCTGTCCCAGATCACGGATTACAAATCAGTGATCCCGGCAGGAGTTTTTCTTTTTTTCACCTTTGCAGATAAGGAAAGAAACAATCATGGCAGTAATCGGCATCATCGGCGGCAGCGGTCTGGACAATCCCGATATTCTGAAAGGCGCAAAGGATTCGGAAGTTTCCAACAAATGGGGTTCCCCCAGCTCGCCTATTAAATCCGGAACTATCGCCGGAAAAGAAGTGCACATCATCGGCCGTCACGGACGCGAGCATACTATACCTCCGACCTACGTGAACAATCGGGCCAATATTCAGGCACTTAAAGATCTTGGCTGTGACTGTATTCTCGCTACCACAGCAGTAGGATCACTGCGGGAAGAGATAGACCGCGGACATTTGGTCATCATCGACCAGTTCATCGATTTCACCCGCAAGCGTGAGCTTACATTTTTCGAAAGCTTTGAACCGCACGCCCCGGCCCACACACCCATGGCTGAACCTTTTGATGCCGGATTGCGTGCAAAGATGACCGAAGCCTGCAATGAACTTGGCGTTACGGTCCATGAAAAAGGGACTGTAGTCACCATCGAAGGGCCGCGTTTTTCCACCCGCGCCGAATCGCACATGTTTCGCGCATGGGCAGCGGACATCATAAACATGTCAACCGCGCCCGAAGCTATCCTCGCCAACGAGGCAGGCATCCCTTACGCCGCTGTAGCCATGTCCACAGACTACGATTGTTGGAAAACCGACGAAGCACCTGTCACATGGGATGATATTCTCGCTATTTTTAAAGCCAATGCCGAGAATGTAACTTCCATGCTGATCAAGACTATTGAAAAGATTTAATGATGCCTCCGGCGGGTCTACCGACGGTCCCTCCGGGGGCTTAAACCCTTTTTGTAAAAAGGGTTTAAGAATCCCAAAAACTTTTATTCTGGCTTCGCCGTTATTGACGGAAAGTTGTGCGGGATATTTTTTATGCAGCCGAGTAAATGCGATTTAATCATTAAGGGCTCTTACATTCTTACCCAGAATGAGGAGCGTGATCTAATTAAAGATGGAGCAATTGCCGTCAGCGGGAAAATGATTTCTGCTGTTGGTAAATGTTCTGAGATTGAGCAAAACTGGATTGCTGATGAAACCGTAGATTGCGGTAAATCCGTCGTCCTGCCCGGCTTAATCAATTCGCATACCCACGTGCCCATGACTCTTATGCGCGGTGTGGCGGATGATCTGCCCCTATTGGACTGGCTGCATAATTATATGTTTCCCATTGAATCCGGGCTGACTAAAGATCTGGTGGAACTGGGAGCAAGGCTCGGCTGTGCGGAGATGCTCGCCAGCGGAACCACTGCATTTCTTGACGGTTATATGTATGAAGATGTGGTCGGCAAAGCGGTTGATGAAATCGGCTTAAAAGCAGTGCTCGGGGAAGGTTTTTTTAAATTTCCATCACCGTTTTTCGAAACCGCGCAAAATGCGTGGGATACAATTGAAGCGTTGCATAACAAATTCGCAGGGCACGAGCGGATAAAAACTTCTGTTACACCCCATGCAATTTTCACTACCGACCCGGATCAGTTAGCCGAAAGTATGAAACTTGCTGAACGGCTGGATCTGCTCTGGCAGATTCATGCGGCCGAATCCGTGCCTGAAACGAAACTCACTCTCGAAACTTTCGGAAAACGCCCTATTGAGATTCTGAAGGACTATGGGTTATTGCGCGAGCGCACCCGTTTGCATCACTGTGTAGACGTGACTGACGAAGAGATAGAATGGATAAAGGATGCCGGCACCATGATCGCCCATAATCCTCAATCTAATCTGAAGCTAGGGTCAGGCATCTGCCCGCTCACCAAGTTCCTTGATGCCGGAGTTAACGCCGGTTTGGGCACAGACGGAGCAGCCAGCAATAACAACTTGGACATGTTTGACGAGATGCGTACCGCTGCCATGCTCCAGAAAGGTTTTCTGCAAGACCCGGAAGCCATGCCCGCACAGACAGTTCTCGATATGGCGACCCTGTCCGGGGCAGATTTTCTGGGATTTATGGACACCGGAACAATTAAATCAAGCCAGAAAGCAGACATCGTCGCTATAGATATGGACAAGATGCACCTTAAGCCTGTATACAACCCCCTCTCGCACGTAATTTACTCCGCCGGGGGACAAGATGTCTGCCTGACGGTCTGCGATGGGAAGGTCCTTTATCGTGATGGAGATTTTTTCACTGTTGATGTTGAAACTATTTCCCGGGAAGCGGAAAAGGCCGTAGAATGGGCCTTAAAACGGATCTGAGGTCACGGATCGGATATTTCTTGAGATCCTGAAGATGTTTTTTCCTTGACAACATAGGGGAAGACTGCATATGCATTTGTGCTTTTCCAAGTAAAGATATTTTTAGATAAAAAACAACGCTTGTTCGCAAGCGACTTGCCAAACAGGAGGCGCTACATGGCTAAAAAGAATGCAAGAGTACACGCACTCGAAGGTGCAGAAATGACTGCTGAAGGTCTTTCTTACAAAGGCGTAATTCTCGAAACCGTTGTTGAAAAATGTGACGGTTGTGAACGCGCAGTTGATTTCGAAGGCTCCAAATACTGTCCCAGCTACGCTCAGCCCACTAAAAAGTGGTCTCACAGCGTATGCAACTTCGCCACCCACGTGCGTGCCGGTGTTGACAAAGAAGGTAAAGTTAAAGTTAACCCGCTTAAAGCATCCAAGCGTGCTGCGCGCGGTCGCTAGTACAGCATCATTAAAATTAATACATATTAATTTTATTCGTAAAATGTTTTCATTTTGCGATCACGATGCCAGTTTCAAGCGAACACTGTCTTTTCAGGCAAGTCGTTAACTGCATATTACCTGAAAAACACTTGTAATGAGTGTTTTTCAACTGATTCATTTTGTGTATCATGGGAGCCGGACTTGTTCCGGCTCTTCTCTTTGGTACGCTGGAATACATTTTTTTTCTTAAACCTGTATCTGATCCATAACCGGAGAAACACCAATGCCCACTCAGCTTCTTTCAAAAATTGATGATATGAAAGACGCAGCTCTCGACCTCCACGCAAAGCTGGTTGCCATTCCCGCCATCGGTCCCACCAACAACGGTACCGGGGAAAAAGCAAAAGCGGACTTCCTGACCGAATACCTCACAGAGAACGGTTTTGGTGAAGTCAAATCATACAATGCGCCGGATGACAGGGTTGAGTGCGGTTACAGACCTAATCTGGTTACCAAAATCCCCGGTCAGGACAGTTCCAGAACATTGTGGATCATCTCCCATATGGACGTTGTTCCGGTGGGTGATCTCAGCCTCTGGGAAACTGATCCTTTCAAAATGGTACAGGACGGGGATGCCCTCTACGGTCGCGGAGTAGAAGATAATCATCAGGGACTGGTTAGCTCAGTATTGGCTGTCAAAGCCCTGATGGATTCCGGCATGACACCGGGCATCAATGTCGGCCTCATTTTTGTGGCTGACGAAGAAACCGGTTCCCACTATGGACTCGAATACATGGTCAAAGAACATGAGGATATGTTCAAAAAGAACGACCTTTTCCTCGTGCCTGATTCAGGAGAGCCTGATTCATCCATGGTTGAAATTGCGGAAAAGTCTTCAGTCTGGTTCAAGATCACCGTGGAAGGCAAACAGTGTCACGCATCCACTCCTGAACAAGGCGTAAACTCCCTTGTTGCTGCCGCAGCCATGATCATGGAAGTTCCGGAACTGAAGTTTCATTTTGACGAAGAAGACGAACTTTTCTCTCCCCCTTATTCCACTTTCGAACCGACCAAGAAAGAAGCCAACGTAGAAAACATCAACACAATTCCGGGCAAGGATGTCTTCTACATCGACTGCCGAGTACTGCCCAGTTACGACCTTCAGGAAGTAATTGATCAGGTTAAAGGCATGGCTCTTTACGTTGCCGAAGAATATGGTGTAAAAATCACCGTGGATATTGATAGCAAAAGTCAGGCTGCCCCGCCCACCCCGGTGGATTCCGAGATCGTGGAAAAAGTTGTTTTCGCGGTTAAGGAAGTTTACGACGTAGACGCAAGACCCGGCGGAATCGGCGGCGGAACTGTTGCCGCACATCTGCGCGAACGCGGATACCAGACCGTAGTCTGGTCCACCCTGCTGCATCAGGCCCACCAGCCCAATGAAAAAGGGTCCATCAGCAATACGCTCAATGATGCAAAAGTAATGGCGCTTCTGCCATTTTAAGAAGATTTAATTAATATCATGATCAAAAAATCACCTCCGCCGGAAAAATTTGACCTTATTGTTGCAGGTGCGGGCCATGCAGGCTGCGAAGCCGCCATGGCTGCCGCCAACCTTGGCTTGAAGACCCTGCTTTTGACCATCAATGTGGACCGCATCGGTCACCTCTCTTGCAACCCTGCTATCGGCGGGCTTGCCAAGGGGCACATGGTCAAAGAAATTGATGCGCTGGGCGGCTACATGGGGCTCTGGTCCGATAAGGCCGGAATCCAATTCCGTATCTTAAATACTCGCAAAGGTCCGGCTGTTCGCGCCAGCCGCGCCCAGATGGACCGCAATGAATACATGCGCGTGGTCCAGAAGGATATTTTTTCACAGGAGAACCTCTGGGTCCGGCAGGATATTGCTGAATCTCTGATCATTGAAGACGGCAAAGCCGCGGGCGTTGTTACCGGAATCGGAGAAAAATTCCATTCCCGTTCAGTAATGCTGACCACCGGTACTTTCCTGCAAGGGCTGATTCATATCGGGCTGGAAAATTTCAGCGGCGGACGCATGGGTGATCCAGCATCCGTGGGCATGTCCAAAAGTCTCGAAGAAGCAGGTCTGACCCTCGGCAGACTCAAAACAGGAACCACTCCCCGTCTGCTGAAAGACTCCATTGATTACGATAAGCTGGAAGAGCAATACGGTGACAATCCGCCGCAACCTTTCAGTTTTCGGACCACGGAAATCAACCTGCCGCAGGTTTCCTGTCACATCACTTATACTAATGAAAAGGCCCATGAGGCCATCCGTAGCGGTTTTGAACGTTCGCCCATGTTCACAGGAGTGATCAAGGGAACCGGAGCGCGCTACTGCCCTTCCATTGAAGACAAAGTTGCACGATTCCCGGAAAAGGACCGCCACCAGATTTTTCTTGAGCCGGAAGGTTACGAAAGTCCTGAAGTCTACCCCAGCGGTATCCCCACCAGCCTTCCGCTGGATGTGCAAAAACGTATGATCCATTCCATAGTAGGTCTGGAACAAGCCCAGATTGTCCGTCCGGGTTACGCCATTGAATATGATTTTGTTCCGCCCACCCAGCTATTACCGACCCTTGAGACCAAGGTTCTGCCCGGACTCTATCTGGCAGGCCAGATCAATGGTACTTCCGGTTACGAAGAGGCTGCGGCACAGGGGCTTTGGGCTGCCTGTAACGCTTTCTGCAAACTGACCGGACGCGATCCGTTCCTGCTTTCCCGCGATCAGGCCTACATTGCCGTGCTGGTGGACGATCTTGTCACCAAAGGGACTCAGGAGCCTTACCGCATGTTCACTTCCCGCGCGGAATACAGACTGCTGCTTCGCGAAGGTAACGCCGACCTGCGCCTTACTGAAATAGGCCATAAGCTAGGACTGGTAAAAGATGACCACTGGGCACTGTACTCTGCCAAAAAGAAAGGGCTTGATGAAGTTGTGGAGCTGATGAATTCCACCCGCATTAAGCCGGACCAGCCCACCCGTGAGATAATTACGGAGATCGGCGGCACAGCTCCCAATAAATCAGTCACCCTTTCAGCTATACTCCGCCAGCCTGAACTCACCATCTCAGATATGAAACATTTCAGGCCTGAAATTGAAAATTATGCTGATGACATTCTCACTGAAGCGGAAACTCAAATCAAATACGAAGGATATCTCGTCCGCCAGCAGGAGCTGGTAGATAAATTCCGCAAAATGGAATCCGTCAGCCTGCCTGATGAAATCAACTACTCTGAAGTTTCAGGGCTAACCCGCGAAGCAGTTGAAAAACTTACGGAAGTACGCCCTTTAACACTTGGACAGGCTAGCAGAATTTCCGGAATTACCCCGGCTGCGGTCTCATCAATTGAGATTCACCTGAAAAAAATCGGGGCCATTTAATTATTATGCCTGCTGGTTAAAGCATTTACTTTTCAAAATAATAAAAAAAAAGTATAAGTAAAAAAAGTGCTTTAACTTTATAAGAAGGCTATAACAGATGGCAGTTGATCAGGAATTTTTATACAAAACCCTGCGCGGATTCGGGGACACAGGACTCCCCCAGCAGACAGTCAATATGCTCATTATTGTGGGCTTTTGTATTATCGCTATTGTTGCCGCCGTGCTCTGGTACAATAACAGGGAATTGAAAAAAAAGCTGAATGTCGTCCCAACAAGCTGGATAACAGACAAGAATCAACTTGATAAAATCTTTGAAACAGCTTTGGTATACCGTTCAAAGATAGATCTCAGCTTTCATTCAAAATCAGAAAAGAGACGCACTGTAGCCTGTGCCATAGATGACATAACGGATAAAATTCTCCTTGAACTTCCTGCCAACGGTAAAATTGGTCAGTCTTGGGTAGGACGTGAAGTTTCAGGTTTTTTCCATGTTCCGGCCAAACAAGCCGGGATGGTTATTTTTTACAATTTCAGCTCGACCATTTCCGAAGTAAAAACCAAGGGGTCACAGTACTACAACCTGACCATTGAGATGCCCGAATATCTGGAGCAGACCCAGAAACGGGAATTTCTACGGGTATCCCCTCCCTCACGCCACTACGATTATGCGAACATAATTCCTGACACCAAGCAGGGTGTGGCTGCTGGTCTTAAATTTATCGCCACCAACGGCGAGTATGCTCCCGGACACATGGGTGGAAAAGACTCCAACGTATTCCTTTCGGATATGTCCGGAGGCGGACTCTCCCTTGAGCTTACCCACATGACAACCAAAAGAGCTTCGAAGTTCAAGCTTAACAAAGGCCAGAACTTTCTGGTACTGCTAAGCCTTGTGGATTTCGGGGACAAGGGCATCGTACGCCATCTTTTCGTTACCAAGATCAGACGAGCATTCATTGACCCCACTCAAGGGAGAGCGCAACTTGGGCTTTCATTTGAGTCTCAATTTATGGGATTTGATGAAGAAAGTAAAAAACCCAAATGGGAAAAAGTAGGCAACAACGGTTGCCCGGAAATGGATGACTGGACCTACAACCTTTACCTTGAACTTTACAGAGAAGGTAATGAATAACAATTTCACCCGACTGTTGAGAAAGTGCCATATGCAAGGCGCTAGAAAAGTACTGGAACGATACGTATTTAGACATACGTGAGAGTCAGTGCTTTTCGCAGCAACGCCGCAGAGGGTGCTTTATCGGCAGTCGGATGTTGACACCGACAGCACATACTACGTAGACATAAGCATAGACCTGATTTCTATTTACTTATATAGATGGAACAACCGCAAAAAGGAGAATTGAATTGGACGACGGTTCTGAAGGCCGATTGTGGGCCAAAATGGTCAATATTTTTAAAAAAACAGATCCTCCCCTTGAAGAGCACATCCTCGAGGCAAGTGAAGACGGCGAAATCAAGGATGAAGTCGTTTCCATGCTGCTCAATGTCCTGGAACTAAAGGACACCGAAGCCAGTGAAATTATGATCCCCCGCACAGACATGGTCGGCGTTGAAATAGGCGGCGGTCTGGCTGATGTTGCTCAGGAGATCATTGAACACGGACACTCCCGTATTCCTGTCTATCAGGAAACCAAAGACAGAATTGTTGGTATTATCCACGCCAAAGATATCATCGCCCCGCTGCTTGGCGGAAACACCGAGACTCCGCTTGAAGAAATTATGCGGAAGCCTTTCTTTGTTTCAGAGAATGTCAAAGTCAAAACCCTGCTTAAAGAATTTCGGACAGGACGCATTCATATGGCCATCCTTCAGGACGAATACGGAGGAACATCCGGCCTGATCACCATGGAAGATGTACTGGAAGAAATTGTAGGTGACATCTCGGATGAACATGATGCCGACCGTCCCTCAGACTTTGAAGAATTGGAAAACGGAAAATTTCTCATCTCCGGCAGAGTTCCCCTGACTGAAGTATCTGAAAAGCTCGACCTCACCCTTGATTCCGAACACGTGGAATCAATCGGCGGCTATATTTCCGAGCTGACCGGACGGATTCCCCATGTGGGAGAATTCATCAATATTTCAGGTTATAAATTCACCGTACATGAAGGTGATGCCAAACAGATCACTTCAATCCTCATAGACCCGCCAACCGGTAAATAGAATGCACCCAGCTATTCCGATTCTTATTGCAATGCTGTCTGCGGGCTTTGGTTACGCCAATCCCCTGCACCATCTCCCTGCTGCCATCCTCGCATTTCCGCTGGCTTTAGGCATGATCGCCTTTTCAGCTGATTCCCCGCGCAAGGCCCTGAAACAGGGCTGGATTGCCGGATCGTTAGCTGCTCTGGCCTGTATGTACTGGATTGCATATCCCGTGGGAGTTTACGGCGGACTGTCATGGGCACTGGCCATCCCCTGCCCCATTTTAGTCGCCATGCTGATCGGCTGCTACTATGCCGGCTACACTTACATCCTTCACCATGCAGCCCGGGCACTACCGCCTTTTGCGCTATTCATATTCAGCGGTCTGCTCTGGACCAGCATGGAAACAGCACAGGGCATACTGCTCTCCGGTTTTCCGTGGATGACCCTGTCTTCGGCGCTGGCTTTTAGACCGGAATGGATTCAAGGTGCGGCCATTATCGGAGCCTACGGCCTTTCAGGCCTGCTGGTTTCAGTGGCAACTGCTATCCTGTGCTGTAAAGTATCCCATCCGGCAAAAATATGGACTGTCTCAGTGGTCATGCTTATCATCATCTTCGGAGGCGCGCGCACCAACCCGGAACAATTTTCCAACCTAGTAAAGACCGGGGATACATCCATCGGTCTGATTCAAGGTAATATTGATCAGGCCAAGAAATGGGATGCCAAATACAAAAAAACAACGTTCGAAAAATATCTGCGCTTAAGTAGAGAAGTGATAGACAAAACCGATCTTGTTATCTGGCCGGAAACCGCCATGCCTTTCTATCTACAGGACGGCGGAATCATGCGTGCGGAACTTATTAATTTCGCAACTGAAACCAAAACCCCGATTCTGACCGGGGCACCCGGCTATGTGCTGCACAACAAGGGGAATTTCTCACTCTACAACCGGGCCTATCTTATTTCACCGGATAAAAGATACATGGACTGGTACGACAAATCCCATCTGGTTCCCTTCGGGGAATATATACCTTTCAAGGAGTTCCTGCCCCTTGGCAAGCTGGTGCAGGGTGCAGGAGACTTTCTGCCCGGATCTGACGCATCTCCGCTTCAAAGCGGAGACCTTGCTATGGGTATGCTCATTTGTTATGAAGGTATTTTCCCGGAACTGGCACAGGAACGGGTTGAAAAAGGTGCCAATATACTGATAAATATCAGCAATGACGCATGGTACGGCGACACATCCGCTCCGCGGCAACATCTCAATCTGGTAACAATGAGAGCCGTGGAACAGGGGCGTTACATGCTCAGAGGTACCAATACCGGAATATCCGCCAGTATTGATCCGCTGGGCCGGGTCAGCCATGCCACCGGACTTTTTGTTGACGCAGCTGTGGCAGCTGAAGCCGGACTTATGAGCGGAGAAACTTTTTATCACGCAAACTACAAAGCAGTCACAACGACGCCATTAATACTGACCCTGTTTGCCGCAATATGGATAATTATAAACCGCCGCAAAAATCCGGCGGGAATTAAAATATAAAGGAATAGCACCAGAACATGCTTCAATTTTCAGATCTCAAATCCAAGGCTTTAACCAGTATAGATAAATATGAATCCCTCTGGGGGCGTCTTTGACCACGCACAAAGCAAGGAAAGACTTGAAGAAATAGAACATGACCTCAGCAAACCCGGTGCATGGGACAAACCGGATGCACTGACTCCGGTCCTGCGCGAAAAATCCATGCTCGAAGAAAAGGTCAATTCATATGATAACCTTTCTTCCACAAAAGATGACGTAGAAGAATGGCTGATGATGGCCTCGGAAGATCAGGAACAAGAAGTTCTTGAAGCTCTTTCCGAAAACGTTGAAAAACTTGCCAAGCTGGTAGAACAAACCGAGCTGGCTGCCCTGCTTTCAGGGCCGGAAGATAAAAGTACTGCCATTCTGGAGATTCACCCCGGCGCAGGCGGTATAGAATCACAGGACTGGGCAGAAATGCTGCTGCGTATGTATTTGCGCTGGGCTGACAAGAGAAACTGGAAAACAAGCTATCTCGACTACCAGCCCGACGATGAAGCCGGTATCAAAAGCGTGACCCTGCGCATTGAAGGACTTTATGCTTACGGTTTCCTTAAAGGTGAAGCCGGAATTCATCGCTTGATCCGTATTTCACCATTTGATGCTTCCGGCAGACGACACACATCTTTTGCATCCGTTGACGTATACCCTGAAATTACTCAGGATATAGAGATCGAGGTCAAGGATGAAGATATCCGCCTTGATGTTTTCCGAGCCAGCGGTCCCGGCGGGCAGCACGTCAACAAAACAAACTCTGCGGTACGCATTACCCATCTGCCCACAAACATTGTTGTTCAGTGTCAGAACGAAAAATCACAGCTGAAGAACAAAGAAACCGCCATGAAAGTCCTCAAGTCCCGGCTTTACGAGCAGGAACTCAAGAGGCAGGAAGAAAGCAAAAGAGCTGACTACGCGACCAAAGATTCCATTGGATTCGGCAGTCAGATCAGGACATACACTCTGCAACCTTACCGACTGGTCAAGGACCATCGCTGCGGAGCCGAAGACGGCAATGTCGAAGCGGTTCTGGACGGCGAGCTTAACGGCCTGATCAGAAAATACATGCTTGATGCATATGGCGGAGAAAATGAGCGCTGAGTACATCGCTGAAAATGAAGCCTGCCTTCTGGAAGAACT